>NZ_JBFUIP010000034.1:0-41736 GCF_056401815.1 Aminobacter sp. P4_D5
CTCGGCCTCAGGCGACCTCAGGAGTTTGCATCTCCGATTCCGCTACGTCAACTACAATTGTTAGAGAGGGAAAAGATGTGATCGCAGGGCCGATTCCGGTGTCCGGCCTCAGCCAATGCTCCTGCCATACCGTTGTCAGGAGGTCGTTCGGCCTTTGTTCTTTTCACTTGCCCCTGCCCGCCAAAGGCGCTTAAACGCATTTGCTGACGACGCCTCTCGACCGGGCGGCGAAAATACCTACATGAGGGGATGGTCGGGCAAACCCGCCACTCCGAGCAATTCCAGATTTGAGGCGGCGGCGCGGCAATGGCCGATCACAAGTACATTTCCATTCGCGGTGCGCGCGAACACAATCTCAAGAACATCGATCTCGACCTGCCACGCGACAGGCTGATCGTCATGACCGGCCTGTCGGGCTCGGGCAAATCCTCGCTCGCCTTCGACACCATCTATGCCGAGGGCCAGCGCCGTTATGTCGAGAGCCTGTCGGCCTATGCCCGCCAGTTCCTCGAGATGATGCAGAAGCCTGACGTCGACCAGATCGACGGCCTGTCGCCGGCGATCTCGATCGAGCAGAAGACGACCTCGAAGAACCCGCGCTCGACAGTCGGCACCGTCACCGAGATCTACGACTATATGCGCCTGCTGTTTGCGCGTGTCGGCGTGCCCTATTCGCCGGCCACAGGGCTGCCGATCGAGAGCCAGACGGTTTCGCAGATGGTCGACCGCGTTCTGGCGTTCGACGAGGGCACCCGCCTGTTCATCCTGGCGCCCATCGTTCGCGGCCGGAAGGGCGAGTACAAAAAGGAGCTCGCCGAACTCCAGAAGAAAGGCTTCCAGCGCGTCAAGATAGACGGCGCCTTCTACGAGATCGGCGAAGCGCCTGCGCTCGACAAGAAGTACAAGCACGACATCGATGTCGTCGTCGACCGTATCGTCGTGCGGCCTGACCTCGCCACCCGTCTCGCCGATTCGATGGAAACCGCGCTCAAGCTCGCCGAGGGCCTGGCAGTCGCCGAATTCGCCGACAAGCCGCTGGACGCCAGCCAGACCGGCGTGGACGCTGTCAACAAATCCGCGAACGAAACCCACGAACGCATTCTTTTTTCAGAAAAATTTGCTTGTCCGGTGTCGGGTTTCACCATCCCGGAGATCGAGCCAAGGCTGTTTTCATTCAACAACCCGTTTGGCGCCTGCCCTACCTGCGATGGCCTCGGCAACCAGCGTGCCATCGACCCGGCACTGATCGTGCCGGAAGATCACGTCTCGCTGCGTGAAGGCGCTGTTGCGCCCTGGGCCAAGTCGACGTCGCCCTATTACAGCCAGACGCTGGAAGCGCTCGGCAAGGTCTATGGCTTCAAGATCGGCGACCGCTGGCGCGACCTTTCGGTGGAAGCGCAAGAAGCGATACTGCACGGCACCGGCGCGAAGGAAATCACCTTCAACTATGACGACGGCCTGCGCTCCTACAAGACGACCAAGACCTTCGAAGGCGTCATCCCCAATCTCCAGCGCCGCTGGAAGGAGACCGAATCCGCCTGGATGCGCGAGGAGATCGAGCGCTTCATGTCGGCCACGCCCTGCCCTGCCTGCAATGGCTATCGGCTCAAGCCGGAATCGCTGGCCGTCAAGATCGCCGGCAAGCACATCGGCGAAGTCACCGAACAGTCGATCCGCAAGGCCAATGCCTGGTTTGAGGCGCTGCCCGCTTCCCTCAACGACAAGCAGAACGAGATCGCCGTTCGCGTCCTCAAGGAAATCCGCGAGCGGCTGCGCTTCCTCAACGATGTCGGCCTTGAATATCTGACGCTGTCACGCAACTCAGGCACGCTGTCGGGCGGCGAAAGCCAGCGCATCCGCCTGGCGTCTCAGATCGGCTCGGGCCTGACCGGCGTGCTCTACGTGCTCGATGAGCCGTCGATCGGCCTGCACCAGCGCGACAACGCCCGCCTGCTCGACACGCTGCGCCACCTCAGGGACATCGGCAACACCGTCATCGTCGTCGAGCATGACGAGGACGCGATCCTGACGGCTGACTATGTCGTCGACATGGGCCCGGCCGCCGGCATCCATGGCGGCAGCATCATTGCCGAAGGCACGCCGCAGCAGGTCATGGCCAATCCGAACTCGATCACCGGCAAATATCTGTCGGGCGAACTCGAGATCGCCATGCCGGCCGTGCGGCGCGAACTGAAGAAGAACCGGCGCATCAAGGTCGTCGGCGCGCGCGGCAACAATTTGAAGGGCGTCACCGCCGAGATCCCGCTCGGCACCTTCACCGCCGTCACCGGCGTGTCGGGCGGCGGCAAGTCGACCTTCCTGATCGAGACGCTGTTCAAGGCGGCGTCGCGCCGCATCATGGGCTCGCGCGAGCACCCGGCCGAGCATGACCGCATCGAGGGTCTCGAATTCCTCGACAAGGTCATCGACATCGACCAGTCGCCGATCGGACGTACGCCGCGCTCCAATCCYGCCACCTACACAGGCGCGTTTACACCTATCCGCGACTGGTTCGCCGGCCTGCCGGAGGCCAAGGCGCGCGGCTATCAGCCCGGCCGCTTCTCCTTCAACGTCAAGGGCGGCCGCTGCGAGGCCTGCCAGGGCGACGGCGTCATCAAGATCGAGATGCACTTCCTGCCCGACGTCTACGTCACCTGCGACGTCTGCCACGGCAAGCGCTACAACCGCGAAACGCTTGACGTGCTGTTCAAGGGCAAGTCGATCGCCGATGTGCTCGACATGACCGTCGAGGAAGGCGTCGAGTTCTTCGCCGCCGTACCCGTCGTGCGCGACAAGCTGATGACGCTCAACCAGGTCGGCCTCGGCTACATCCATATCGGCCAGCAGGCCAACACGCTGTCGGGCGGCGAGGCCCAGCGCATCAAGCTGGCCAAGGAGCTGTCGCGCAAGGCCACCGGCAAGACGCTCTACATCTTGGACGAGCCGACCACCGGCCTGCACTTCCACGACATCGCCAAGCTGCTCGAAGTCCTCCACGAGTTGGTCGACCAGGGCAACACGGTCGTGGTCATCGAGCACAATCTCGAGGTCATCAAGACCGCCGACTGGGTGCTCGACCTCGGCCCCGAGGGCGGCGACGGCGGTGGCGAACTGGTGGCCTCGGGCCGGCCCGAAGACATCGTCGCCGAACCGCGCAGCTACACCGGCCAGTTCCTCAAGGAGTTGCTGGAGCGCCGCCCGGGGGCGAGGAAACGCGAGGCGGCGGAGTAGCGTCTGGCGCCGCGCCGGACGGCTTGCGCTGGGGCGCCGGCGTGATGCCTTATAGGGTGCGGGGTCGCCACGGCTCGTGCTCGTGCGTGAGCCAGACCAGTACGGGATCGAGAGCGAGCACCCGCAGCTGGCCTTCGCTGCGCGGCTCGTCAAGCTCGCCGAACCAAACCGCCACGTCGCCGCCAACGACGACCGGGCGCCCGCCAGTCTCGATCACGACAACCTGCATGCCGGCTGTGTGGCCGGGCGCCGGGACGAGCCGGAGCCCTGGAAGCAGCTCGAATTCGCCGTCGACCGGCACATACCTTACGCCGGGTGCATCGACCCACTCGCGAAGGGGGTATTCGTTCTGGTCGCTGTGCGCATCGTCGAGCTCACGACGCTGGACGTAGATCGGCTTGCCGGCGAAGAGGTGGTTGCCGCCGCAATGGTCGGCGTGCAGGTGAGTGTTGACGACCATGTCGATGCTGGCGAGGTCGAAGTCCTGCTTGCTCAGTGGATAGAGGCAGGGATCGAAGGCGGCCACCACCGCCGGGTGCAGCTCCGTCATGCCGGTGTCGACCAGTATGCGCGCATCGGGATGATCGATGACGTGCACGTAGACTGGCATACGCTCGCCCTCGACGTTCAAATCGGCAACGAGGATTGGCGTGATGGTGACTGAGGCGTAGGCGTTCATCTTTCCATCTCCTTCAACATCTTGCACGCTGCCGGCCAGGCCGCGCATGCACCCGATGAAGTGGCGGAAGAGCGTGGGGCTTGGCTTAAACGCCATATGGCCGACGCAGCCGCCCAGGAACTGGTTCATTCCAAACGCGAGGGCTCGGCCATGGCACTTCCTTTGCTCACGCCGACGCAGCCATGATGGTTGCATCGTGCAACTGGTTGCAGATTAAGTTAACTGATCTTATCTTGCAATCGGTTTTTGGAGTGCGCATGAACGACGCACGTAGCGGAATACTGCCGCCGGTCACCCCGCAAAGCGGCCTGCCTCGGCTCGGCTTGAAAATAGCCACCAGCCGTAAGCCGCGATGATAACGGGGATCAGCAACTCGCGGATCTCCGACAACTCGTAGCCGTCCAGCATGCGGTGCCCGCCAAAGACGAAAACGAGATGGGAAACGGGAAGCAGCATCGCCATGATCAGCCCGGCCGCTCGGAGCGCGCGCCGCTCGTGCCGAAGTTCGGCTGCCAGTTGCAGGGCGATCAGCGATCCCATGAAGAACCAGACCTGATAGGGTACGATGCTCCATTCCTCGAAGAGAAAGCCGGTCAGCGGCAGGCTCGCCAGCGCGAGCAGCTTGGGCGGAACGAACCCTTCCACCTGCCGCCAAAAGCCGCTGACCCGTGCAGGCCAGAACGCCGGCAAAGCGACGAAGAACACGAACGCCGCCGAATAATAGGCGGCTTCGAATCTGTAGGTGGCGAAGTTGTGCAGGTTCGTCTCGTTCTGGGCGTTGCCTTCGAACATGGGCCCCGCCGACCAGCCGATCCAATGCTGGCCCCAAGACATTTCTTCCATGAGAATGAGGAAGGTTACGGCAAACATCGCCACGAAGATCAACGGCACGGGAACGCCGAATACCCGTGCCCGGTCGCGGCGCGCGCGCCATCCAGCAGCGCTAAGGCCGGCAAGTGCGATCAGGAAGGCCAACTCGGTGAGGTTGCTGACTGTCTGCCCTTCGCGCACCATCTCGAACAGTATCTGCGGCGCGAAAATCACGCTTGCCGTGGTGAGCATCAGCACTCCCCCCATGAAATACGCCACGCCGAGCAAGCCCGATCGGTTTTCAAGCGGGCGCGCCGTCGATGGGTGGGGCCGCAAGCCAAGGACGAGCAGGCAGGCCGCAAAGAATGTCACGATGGGCCTGACCAGCCCAGACGTCGACCAGTCTCCCCTGTCCTTTTCGAGCAGCGTGCGATCGTTGACGGTAGCATCGAATATCACCAGGCACAGCAGAGTGACCAATGCTGCGGCAACCATTCCAAGGCGCGCCTGAAGTGAAAAAGTTGACGAGTGATGGCTCGAAGTTATTTGTGCGGACGTGGACAATGTATTTATCCTTTGCGCTGTGATCGCTTGAGGCAAATACATAGCCATGAGCAGAAAATGAACCGTAAAACTTCAATCAAGATTTTGAAGCGCTTGGCAATGGTGGTTAAGCTGGCCGTTTCGGCGGATACAGAAATTTTGTCAGTATGATGTACCCATGCGCAACTGCATCTGTGACCTGCATTGCGACTTCGGCTAGTAATGGCCGACATTTGGCCACGTATTCGTAGGGATGGTAGCAATGACCGGAAAAATCCGTGCAGGCATGGGCGGCTGGACGTTCGAGCCCTGGGAAGGCACGTTCTATCCTGAGAAGCTGTCCAAGGCGAAGCAACTGCAGTTTGCCACCCAGCAGGTGCCGACCATCGAGGTCAATGGCACCTATTATTCTTCCTTCAAGGAGCCGACCTTCCTGAAATGGGCGAATGAGGCCCCCGACGGCTTTGTCTATGCGCTCAAGGGCAACCGCTTCGTCACCAACCGCCGCGTGCTCGGCGAGGCCGGCGAGTCGATGACGCGGTTTTTGGGGTCTGGTGTGGCAGCTCTGGGCGAAAAGCTCGGACCGATCCTGTGGCAGTTCGCGCCGACCAAGAAGTTCGACGAAGATGATTTCGGCGCCTTCCTCAAGCTTCTGCCGGAAAAGCAGGATGGCGTGAAACTGCGCCATGCGGTCGAGGTGCGGCACGATTCCTTCGTCGTCCCGGAATTCGCCGCATTGGCCCGCAAGCACAATGTCGCCATCGTCTATGCCGACCACGTCAAATATCCGGCGATCGCTGACGTGACGGGCGATTTCGTATATGCGCGGCTGCAGACCGGCAGCGACGACAATCATGACTGCTACACGCCGAAGGGCCTCGACGAGTGGACCGAACGTGCGAAAGTCTGGTCTGCCGGTGGCGTACCGACCGATCTGCCCCGCGCCGATCCCACTGCAGAGGCGCCGGTCAAGCCGCGCGACGTGTTTGTCTACTTCATCACTGAAGGCAAAGTCCGTGCGCCCTTCGGCGCCATGGCATTCATGAAGCGGATCAACGGCTAGATGCTTCTTGCCGCTTCAGGCCTCGGCCCGTCTCCCGGAGCCTGAAGTCAACGCATCCCATGCACGGTCAATGTCGTCGCCAAACGACATTGCCAGCCTGGTGGCATGGCTTGCCGGTACGCAAAGCCGCTTTGTCACCGGTGCCGCGCTCTCCATCGACGGCGGCACAAACGCCTGATCGAGCAGCCGGGCTTCGTATTTCGCGGGGCGTGGAGAAATGTGCCACGATCCGCATGTTTCTTGACGATTTTTGCCTCCTGACTTTCACGCTCTCATTCCTTCGCACCTCCCTCTGGCCTGCCGGCCATCTCCCCCACAAGGAGGGAGATTAGTCGCGTCCACGGCGGTGCTCCCCCTGCAAGATCGCAGATTACAGGGCTGCGGATGACAGCTTGGTGATTGGCTGGGGCGCCGATGACGGCGTGATCTCCCTCCATGTGGGGGAGATGGCCGGCAGGCCAGAGGGGGGTGCGAAGGATCGCGACCTGTAGGTTTGGCTTCATAAGGCGTCGTCCGCTGTCACCATCTGTCAGCAACCATCGTGGATAGCCGCCTCTGTTTTTCCACGCCCTTCCAACCTCCCGTATCATTCTCCTCGCGATCTTCCACGGGACCCCGGTGCGCACCGGGCTCGGGGGGAAGCGCCGGTGCCGGGCTGGCAGGAGGTCGGTTCTCCTGCTGGGTGATGAGCCCCCAAGCCCGGGCCTTGCGGCGGCTGGCGGTGAAAGCCGAGGCGACTGAGCGGGGCAAGAATACCGAGCGGGGCGCGAACGTCGCGCCATACAATCATTATCGGAAGGCACGGCCTCGCGCCCCGCTTCCCGAACTACCTCCTGCAAGGGAGTGTTCTTTGACAATGGTCAGACCGGAAACGGGGCGTGGCGGTGAAGAAGTGTGTCAGCCAGAAGGGCCCCATTCCGTAGCACCCCCCCTCTGGCCTGCCGGCCATCTCCCCCTCAGGTGGGGAGATCACGCCGTCACCGCGACTTTCGCCAATCGTCTACGTTGAAAAAAGGGCAAGGCGCCGAAGCTGCCAATCTCCCCACCTGAGGGGGAGATGGCCGGCAGGCCAGAGGGGGCAACGTGGAGTGCGGCCTCTCATTCTTCCACTATTCGACAAGAAGAGAACGCAGCACCTCCCTCAGTGCCAGCGGCAGATCTTCAGCGATCAACCCGGGCCCAAAACGGCGCGCTGCCTCGGCATGCATCCATACTGCAGCGCATGCGGCCTCGAAGGGTGGCATCGCCTGCGCCAGAAGTGCGGCAACGATGCCCGACAGCACGTCGCCCGAGCCGGCGGTCGCCAGAAGCGGCGTGCCGTTGGTATTGATCGCCGCCCGCCCGTCTGGGGCGGCAATCACCGTGTCCGGGCCCTTGTAGATGATGGTTGCATGGCCGCGTTTTGCAGCCGCTCGCGCCCGCTCCAGCTTGGAAAGCTTGCCGTCTGCTGCAATATCGGGAAACAAGCGGCCGAACTCGCCGTGATGCGGCGTCAGCACAAGGCTTGGTGCATTCGGCCGTTTCGCCGCCTCAAAAAAAGCCGCGCGCTGATGTGACAGCGAGGTGATGCCGTCGGCATCGAGCACCAGCGCGCCAAACCGCCCCTCGGCAACCGACATCAGTTCAAGCGCGAAACGGCCGACCTCCGGCTCGGGGCCAAGGCCGGGGCCGTAGACCAGAACCTCGGGCTTGCGCGCGCCGAGAAAAGCCAACGCATCGGCAAGCGTGTCGGAACGCCGGAGAATGATCGAGGTCAGGTGGGCAGCGTTGGCGGCCAATGCTGTGCCCGGCGACAGAACCGTGACCGCACCGGCGCCCGTCCGTGCCGCAGCCATCGCCGACAGGCGCGCGGCACCTGTTGCCGACGGGCCGCCTGAGAAGACGCCGACATGGCCGCGGCTGTATTTGTGGGCATCGTTTGCCGGCGCGGGAAACAGATGTTGCCACCATGCCGGATCGTTTTCGAAGCAGCGCGTGCCTGTGGCCGCAATGGTGGCGTCAGAGATGCCGATGTCGGCGACACTGATTTCGCCACAAAACGACCGGCCGGGAAACAGCAGGTGCCCCGGCTTCTTGCGTGCAAAGGTCACGGTCACGGTGGCCGTGACCGCGTCGCCCAGGACCTCGCCCGACGTCCCCGACACACCCGACGGCAGGTCTACCGCCACGACGGGCACGCCCGCTTCGGTCGTCCGCACGATCGCCGCCAACACATCAGCCGTCAGCGCTTTGGACAGCCCCGCACCGTAGAGCGCATCGACCACCACAGAGCCGGCCTCGGGTGCGAACGCTGCAAGAGGCCGAACCGCGACCGGGCATTCGGCGGCAGCCAGTGCCGCATCGCTGCCGACGCGCGGGCTGGCGGTAGCAAAAAGCCTGACATCGACGCCGCTTTCGGCAAGCAGGCGCGCAACGACATAACCGTCGCCGCCATTGTTGCCCGGCCCGCACAACACATGAACCGCCTGCGCGCCGGAAAACCGTATTTGGACAACATCGGCGATGGCAGCCCCTGCCCGTCGCATAAGGCCGATGCCATCCACCGGCCCGGCAGCGATCGTCAACCGGTCGGCTTCGGCCATCTCGCTTGGGGTCAGAAGTTCAAACGCCATGGCGGCCATCCCGGGTCGTTTCTGAGAGATGCTTGAGAGTTAGCACGCCGCCGCATCCCACCCAAACGGCAATGCGCCTGGCTCACGGTGTACAAATCATGAGCATTTTGCTGATTTTTTGTGCAGACGAGCAACGCGCGAAGCGATGAAATTTTGTGCGCATCTCGACCAGCCGGCTGAAATCGGCTCCAATCGCCGCGTCTTCGGCTGCCACCTGGGCAAACCGAACAAAGTCATCGCAGCCACTCGACTTGGCACGCTTCGTGCTTGAAAGATGCGCGAGTGGGTGCATCACCCCTGAGTTACGGCATCGGAGGCCATATTCGCATGAAAAAGATCGAAGCGATCATCAAGCCGTTCAAGCTCGACGAAGTGAAGGAAGCGCTTCAGGAAGCCGGCCTGCAAGGCATCACGGTCACCGAAGCCAAGGGTTTTGGCCGCCAGAAGGGCCATACCGAGCTCTATCGCGGCGCCGAATACGTCGTCGACTTTTTGCCCAAGGTGAAGATCGAAGTCGTGCTCGGCGACGAATCGGTGGAAGCCGCCATCGAAGCGATTCGCAAGGCGGCCCAGACCGGCCGCATCGGCGACGGCAAGATTTTTGTCTCCAACATCGAGGAAGTCGTGCGCATCCGCACCGGCGAGACCGGCATAGACGCCATCTGACCTCGCATCAGTTCATTCTCATCCAAACGTCACAGGGAAACATTATGACGACAGCCAAAGACATCATGAAGCAGATCAAGGACAACGACGTGAAGTTCGTCGACCTGCGCTTCACCGATCCGAAGGGCAAGCTCCATCACGTCACCATGGACATCGCCGAAGTCGAAGAAGAGATGTTCGCCGACGGCGTCATGTTCGACGGTTCGTCGATCATCGGCTGGAAGGCCATCAACGAGTCCGACATGGTGCTTATGCCCGACATGGACACGGTCCACATGGACCCGTTCTTTGCCCAGTCGACCATGGTCATCCTGTGCGACATTCTCGACCCGGTTTCGGGCGAGGCCTATAACCGCGATCCGCGCGGCATCGCCAAGAAGGCCGAGGCCTATCTCAAGGCCGAAGGCATCGGCGACACCATCTTCGTCGGCCCGGAAGCCGAATTCTTCGTCTTCGACGACGTCAAGTACAAGGCCGACCCTTACAACACCAGCTTCAAGCTCGACTCGACCGAACTGCCGTCCAACGACGACACCGACTACGAGACCGGCAACCTTGGCCACCGTCCGCGCGTCAAGGGCGGCTATTTCCCGGTGCCGCCGATCGACAGCTGCCAGGACATGCGCTCGGAAATGCTGACCGTGCTGTCCGAGATGGGCGTGCGCGTCGAAAAGCACCACCACGAGGTGGCGGCCGCCCAGCACGAACTCGGCATTAAGTTCGACACGCTGGTCCGCAACGCCGACAAGATGCTGATCTACAAGTATGTCGTGCATCAGGTTGCCAATGCCTACGGCAAGACGGCCACCTTCATGCCAAAGCCGATCTTCGGCGACAACGGCTCAGGCATGCACGTCCATATGTCGATCTGGAAGGGTGGGAAGCCGACCTTCGCTGGCAACGAATATGCCGGGCTTTCGGAAAGCTGCCTCTATTTCATCGGCGGCATCATCAAGCACGCCAAGGCGATCAACGCGTTCACCAACCCGCTGACCAACTCCTACAAGCGTCTGGTGCCGGGTTATGAGGCGCCCGTTCTGCTCGCCTATTCCGCGCGCAACCGTTCGGCCTCCTGCCGCATTCCGTTCGGCAATTCGCCGAAGGCCAAGCGCGTCGAGGTCCGCTTCCCCGATCCGGGCGCGAACCCCTATCTCTGCTTCGCAGCCCTGCTGATGGCCGGCCTCGACGGCATCAAGAACAAGATCCACCCCGGCCAGCCGATGGACAAGGATCTCTACGACCTGCCGGCCAAGGAGCTGAAGAAGATCCCGACCGTCTGCGGCAGCTTGCGCGAAGCACTCCAGAGCCTCGACAAGGACCGCGGCTTCCTCAAGGCCGGCGGCGTCTTCGACGACGACCAGATCGACTCGTTCATCGAGTTGAAGATGGCCGAGGTCATGCGCCTCGAAATGACCCCGCACCCCGTCGAATACGACATGTATTACTCGGTGTAAGCACCTGACATCATGACGACAAAGGCCCCGGAGCAATCCGGGGCTTTTTGTTTGCGCAGGAGTCTGGGCATCGCCTGGCGAACATCGAAACAAACAAAAAACCCGGGGTCGCCCCCGGGTTTTTCTTCATTGCTCTGCCTGAAAGCGCTTACGCAGCCGCCTTTTTCTCGAAGCTTGTCGGTACCTCTGCGATCGTCTTCAGGATCTGCGAAGCGATCTGGTAGGGGTCGCCCTGCGAGTTCGGGCGACGGTCTTCGAGATAGCCGCGATAGTCGTCACGAACGAAGCTGTGCGGCACGCGGACCGACGCGCCGCGGTCGGCGACGCCCCAGGTAAAGACGTCGATCGAAGCCGTTTCGTGCTTGCCCGTGAGACGCAGGTGGTTGTCAGGCCCGTAGACCGCGATGTGTTCTGCGCGCGCTTCGCCGAAGGCCGCCATCAGCGCTTCGAAATAGGCCTTGCCGCCGGTCTCGCGCATGAAGGCCGTCGAGAAATTGGCGTGCATGCCCGAGCCGTTCCAGTCGGTGTCGCCCAACGGCTTGCAGTGATACTCGATGTCGATGCCGTATTTTTCGGTCAGGCGCTGCAGCAGGTAGCGAGCAAGCCACATCTCGTCGGCGGCCTTCTTCGAGCCCTTGCCGAAAATCTGGAATTCCCACTGGCCCTTGGCCACTTCGGCATTGATGCCTTCGTGGTTGATGCCAGCGGCGAGGCAGAGGTCGAGATGTTCCTCGACGATCTGGCGCGCGATGTCGCCAACGGCCTGATAGCCGACGCCGGTGTAGTACAGGCCCTGCGGTGCCGGGAACCCTGTTTCGGGGAAGCCAAGCGGACGGCCGTCCTTGTAGAAGAAATATTCCTGCTCGAAACCGAACCAGGCGCCATCATCCTCCAGCACGGTGGCGCGGGTGTTCGATGCATGCGGCGTGACACCATCCGGCATCATGACTTCGCACATGACGAGCACGCCATTGATGCGCGCCGGGTCGGGATAAACGGCAACCGGCTTCAGGACACAGTCCGAGCTCTTGCCTTCGGCCTGCATGGTCGAGCTGCCGTCAAAACCCCAATAGGGAAGCTGCTCCAGTTTGGGGAATTCGGCATACTCCTTGACCTGCGTCTTCCCGCGAAGATTGGCCACAGGAGTATATCCGTCCAGCCAAATATACTCGAGCTTGTACTTCGTCATGCTAACCTCTCAGTGTCGTGCCTGTCTGCCATTGGCGGCGTTAGTCGAAATGAGAGATGCAAACCCCGTGCCAATTGAAAATCCCCGTATCCGCGCCTGAAGTCGAAGGCGTGGAATACGGGGATGATCAAAAAATAGGCAGATTAAGACAGCGGCGCTGACATTCTGCACAAGAGCTGGGCGGAGACCCGCCGAATGCTCGGCGAACGTGTCAGTCGGCCTTCAGCGCCTCAAGCAGCGCCACCGCCGACAGCATGTCGCGCTTGCGGTTGGCGCGGCGGGCGACGGCTTCGGAATCCTGACCCCAATGCTCGATCTGCCAATCCTCGTCGACATGGGCGGCAGTCCAGGCTTCTTCGGCGGTGATTTCACCCATCTCGACCGCCAGCGCCAAAAGAGCTGAGCCGGTCAACGTGGTCATCAGGTGCAGTGACGCCAGGCGCATCGGCTCGGCGCGCTGCGACAGGTGAACGCCGAGTGCTGCGATCGCTGCGCGCGGCTGCTCGACATGCATGACGCCTTCGGCCACGACGAAATGCGCGCCGAGCGACGCCCGCGCCCAATCGATGATCGGGTCCCATGCCTCGGCCTGCCGCTCGACAAGCCGTTCCGGGTGATCGGCGCGATAGCAAAGCAGGTCGGACGACGAAAAACGCAAGATATCTTCGAGCACCGCCTGCGGGTCGGTGGCGACACCGTCGATGGCCGTGTTGACCAGGCGCAGGACCGGCATGGTGAAGGGATCGATGGTCTCGACCTGGGCTGCGAACTCGTCGGCGACCAGCTGTGCCGCGGCTGCGGTCGGCAGGGCAAGCAACGCCCTGCCCGGCGTGCGCACGGTCTTGCCGTCGAGTTGAACGGCATGGCCTTCGTCCACAGCCGCAACCGAAGCCGTTTCATAGAACCGCTTGGGCAGTTGCTTGCGCAACGTGCTTTGCGCGCGGCGGATCGGATCTGGATCGGACAGGCCGTCGCTGGTTTCGAGGTCAGTTAGAATGTCTCGCATCTCTACTCCGCTACGGCCACGCGTTTCCGCGAGGGCCGATTTACAATGATCAGCCCGGCCACGATGAGGCCGAGCGCCAGAAAAATGTTCCATGTCAACGGCTCGCCGAGCACCAGCCAGCCGCATATCACGCTGAAAGCCGGCGACAGGAAGGCAAAGCTGGAAAGGCCCGCCGCAGGATAACGCCGCATCAGCCAGAACCAGAGAATATAGGTAAACGCAACGACATAAACAGCCTGAAACAGCAACGCGCCGGTGGCCACGGTCGAGACATCGCGGATCGCGGGACCGGCAAGCGATACCAGCGGTATCGCCATGAGCGCGGATACGACCAGCTGATAGAGCAGCACTTTTTCGGCACCGGCGATCGACAGCTTCGAGCCCTTGATCACCAATGTGGTCAATGCCCAAAGCAACCCGGCCACCAGGCTCAACAGGTCGCCGACCAGCGTCGATGAACCTGTCGCGCCGAGCTTGTCGGAAAAGACCACCGCTACACCGCCGAAAGCCAGAAGCAGGCCGAGGAACTTCTGCATCGACATCCGCTCGCCGAGCCAGAAATGCGCGCCGATCAGAATCCAGAACGGCATCGTGTTGACCAAAAGCGAGTTACGCGCGACCGTGGTGTATTCAAGGCTGACGAAAACCAGGATGAACTCGGCGCCGAATAGCAGGCCGGCAGCGATGCCCGCCCACAAGGTGCCGTCCCTGCTAAACAGCGGAACACGGCGATAAAGGCACCACAAGAACACCAAGACGCAGCCGATGCCCGAGCGCGCCACGTTGAGGAAAATCGGATTGTAGCCGGTGGTTGCGAGCTTGGCCGCGACGCCGTTCATGCCCCACGACATCGTCAGCAAGAGCATGAACGCGACAGCAGCCGCATCGATGCTGTCGCGACGATCCAACGGCTGCGTTGTGGCTGTCATGAAATTCTCCACGCTCGCCGAGCGCAATCCAGATGGTCAAATGCCGGCGTGATCGTGCATCGGGCGGCGCAAGGCAGGCGGCAACATAAGGCAGGACGCCGCCTAGCAGTTGGTCCGCTAGTCGATAAGGGCAAGCAACTCGCTTGGAGTGGTCAACACGGCATGCGCACCGGTGGCAAACAAGCCGTCGCGGTGGTGGTAGCCCCACGAAACGCCGATGGCGCGCGCGCCGGCGCTCCTGGCCATCTGCATGTCATAGATGGCGTCGCCGACCACATAGGTCGAATCCGGATCGATGCCGGTTTCGGCACAGCATTCCAGCACCATGGCCGGATGCGGCTTGGACGGGCAGTCGTCGGCGGTGCGAATGGTCACGAAATGGCGCTCGAAACCGTAGGTTTCCAGAACTCTTTGGACACCCMGGCGCGACTTGCCGGTGACCATGCCAATCAGCACGTCGTCGCGTTTGGCCAGCGTTTCGATCAGCTCGGCAATGCCGTCATAAAGCGGCTCATGGAAGTTTGGCAGCTGACGCGAAGCGATGAAATGCTCCTTGTAGCGCTCGGCGAGACGGGCGCATTCGGCGTCGCGCGGCCGTTCCAACAAGGTCGCAATCGCAAGGTCGAGCGTCAGTCCGATGATGCTTTTGGTCGCTTCTGGCGTTGGTTCGGGCAGGCCGGCTTCACGAAAGGTCGCCACCATGCAGCCGTGGATGATGTCGGCGCTGTCGACCAGTGTGCCGTCGCAATCAAACAGGACAAGCTTCAGCGACGCGGATGTGTTGTCATCCGACGAAGCAGCCGTCACGCCGGCTCCCCGCTTTCGTCGTCGAAGCCAATCAGGTTCCAGCTCTGGCGCATATGCGGCGGCATTGGAGCGGTGACGTCGATGATACCCTTGTCGGGATGCGGGATGACGATGCGGCGCGCATGGAGATGCAGTTTGTTTTGCAGACCACCAGGGAACTCCCAGTTGGTGTCGTGTTCGAAATATTTGGGATCGCCGATGATCGGGCAGCCAATATAGGCGGCATGCACGCGCAGTTGGTGCGTGCGGCCGGTATAAGGCTCCATTTCCAACCAGGTCATGGTCTGGGCAGCCTGCTCGAGCACACGGTAATATGTAACCGCGTGGTCAGCGCCCTTTTCGCCATGCTTGGCGACGCGCATGCGGTCGCCGTCGGGCGTCTGTTCCTTGATCAGCCAGGTCGAGATCTTGTCTTCGCGCTTGGGCGGCGCACCCTTAACCAGCGCCCAATAGGTCTTTTTGGTTTCGCGTGCGCGGAAGGCTTCGGCGAGTTTCATCGCCGCCAGACGCGTACGCGCCACGACCAGCACGCCCGAAGTGTCACGGTCGAGACGGTGCACCAGGCGCGGCTTCTCGCCCTTCTTGCTGCGCCAGGCCTCAAGCATGTCGTCGAGATGGCGCACGATGCCTGAGCCGCCCTGTACGGCAAGGCCAGCAGGCTTGTTGAAGACAAAGACCTTGGGGTCTTCGTAGATCAGCATCTGCGCCAGCACATCGCCATCATCCTGATCGCGCATGGTGCGGGCGGTCAGCGGGCCGTTGTTCTTCTTGTCGACCTCAAGCGGCGGGATGCGGATCGTCTGGCCGGGCTCGACACGCGTGTCGGCCTTGACGCGGCCGCCATCGACCCGGATCTGGCCCGAGCGCAGCAGTTTTTGCAGGTGGCCGAAGCCGAGCCCCGGAAAATGGGACTTGAACCAGCGGTCGAGCCTCATGCCCGTTTCGCCGGCTTCCACCGTGATCTGTTCAACGCCAGCCATTTTTCAATCGTCCTTTTCGAAGCGGCCCAATAGCATCAGCCGACGCTTCTTGCGAGCCACATTCCCAAGAACAGCGCCAGAATGGCGCATATGACGCTGGCAAACGCATAACCAAAGGCCGGAAGCGTCGATCCACGCTCCCACAAGGTGGCAAAATCCAGTGAAAATGCGGAAAAAGTCGTGAAGCCGCCAAGGATGCCGGTGGCGACGAAAAGCCTGAGTTCATTCGACGTTCCATACCGGCGCGCAAGGAAGCCGACGAACAAGCCCATGGCGAAGGAGCCGACGATGTTGATCGCCATTGTGCCCCATGGAAAATTCGGGCCGGCAAGGCGCAGCGCGACAAGATTGGCGAGATGGCGCAGCGATGCACCGATGGYGCCGCCGATTGCAACGAGAGTGAGATGAAGCATGGGATTTTTTGCCTGCGTGCGAAAGGCCGGTCAATAGACGAAGGGTAGCCTTAGCGCTCCCAATGGGCCAGCAGGCTTGCGCTTCCAAAACAACATGTGGACAAGCGCCGGGCTCGCGAAGCCACTGTTGGGTCGATGGCTGCCGGGCTATAGGATTCCGGTCATGCAACCTTCCAAAGACATCTCCCGCCTGATCGAGATCATGGCCGCCCTACGTGAGCCGGAAACCGGCTGCCCCTGGGATATCGAGCAGAATTTCGCGACCATCGCGCCCTACACCATTGAGGAAGCCTACGAGGTCGCCGACGCGATCTCGCGCAACGACATCGACCACTTGCGCGAGGAATTGGGCGACCTGCTGCTGCAGGTGGTCTATCACGCGCAGATGGCCGAGGAAGCCGGCGAGTTTGCCTTCGGCGACGTGGTGCAAGCCATCACCACCAAGATGATCCGGCGGCATCCGCACGTCTTTGGCGACGCTGAGGCGCGCGAGGCCCGTTCCGCCAAGGGCATGTGGGAAAAGATCAAGGCGGAGGAAAAGGCCGAGAAGCGTACCGCGCGCCTCGCTCGCGGGCTCGATCCCGAGGACCACGGCAAGGGCTTTTTGGACTCCGTACCCGTGGCGCTGCCAGCACTTACCCGCGCGTTAAAACTTCAGGAACGGGCTGCCCGCGTTGGTTTCGACTGGGGTGCAGCTGCTCCCATCCTCGACAAGATCGAAGAAGAGATCGGCGAATTGCACGAGGCCATGGCCAAGGGCGACCAGACGGCGGTCAAGGACGAATTCGGCGACATGCTGTTTGCGCTGGTCAATCTGGGCCGCCACCTGGAGCTCGATTCCGAGGCTGCCCTTTCAGGAACCAACGACAAGTTCCGCAAGCGCTTCCATTACATCGAGCAAGCGCTCGACGAGGCAGGCGGCAGCCTTGAGTCCGCGACCCTCGACGAGATGGAAGCGCTCTGGCAGCAGGCCAAGACGGCGAAGTAAGCCGTCTTAGCCTTTGTTTTTCCGCGATATTCGGCTTGCTATCTCGTCGCGCGCAGATGCAGTGGCCTTGAGTGTCATCGACACGCTGCCGTCGTCATTGTCGGTGCGCGAAACCACGTCGCCATTGCGGTAGAGCCAATCGATCTGCCCGAGCTGGCTTGGCGCAAGCGTAACTTCGATGGACTCCAGCTCGCCCGAAACGCGTTGCTCGATCAGGCTGGTGAGGGTCGAAATGCCCTCGCCTGTGACGGCCGAAATCGCGATCGGCGGCGTCTTGCGGCCGTCGGCACTGTCGGAAAGCAACCGTTCGCGATTGCCCTCGTCGAGCTGATCGATCTTGTTCCAGACCTCGACGACGCGATCTGTGTCTGCCGCATCGACGCCGAGATCGGACAGGATGCGCTCGACATCGTTGGCCTGGGCCGCTGTGTCGGGGTCGGAAATGTCTCGCAGATGGATCACCAGATCCGCCTCGATGACCTCTTCGAGCGTCGCCCGGAAGGCCGCGATCAGATGCGTCGGCAGGTCGGAGATGAAACCGACGGTGTCGGACAGGATGATCGGCGTGCCGTGCGGCAGCCGGACCCGGCGCAAGGTCGGATCGAGTGTTGCAAACAACATGTTTTCGGCCAGCACGCTGGCACCGGTCAGGTGATTGAACAAAGTCGATTTGCCGGCATTGGTGTAGCCAACGATGGCGACGACCGGGAACGGCACCTTGCGGCGCTTGGAGCGGTGCAGGTCACGCGTGCGAACCACCGTCTCCAGCTCGCGCTTCAGCTTGATGATCTTTTCCTGCAGCGCGCGCCTGTCGGACTCGATCTGCGTTTCGCCGGGGCCGCCGAGGAAACCCGCGCCGCCGCGCTGGCGCTCAAGGTGGGTCCAGCTGCGGACAAGCCGACCCTTCTGGTAGTTGAGATGGGCAAGCTCGACCTGAAGCGTGCCTTCCTTGGTGCGGGCGCGCCGGCCGAAAATCTCAAGGATCAGCCCGGTGCGGTCGAGCACCTTGGCGTTCATCTCTTTTTCGAGGTTGCGCTGCTGCACCGGAGTCAACGGATGATCGACGATGACCAGTTCCGCGCCGCGCTCCTTTACGATCGCGGCGAATTCCTCGACCTTGCCGCTGCCCAGCAATGTCGCCGGACGCGGGTCGTTGAGGGTTACGATCGCGGTGTGAACGGGTTCGAGATCGATGGCGCGGGTCAGTCCGACGGCTTCGTCGTGGCGAGCCTCGGCCGAACGCTGCAGCCGTGGACGCGCGCTGTCGTCGTCACCCTTGGGCTGGCGCGTGAGCACCGGCACTATGACGATCGCACGGGTGGGGGCGTTGTCGCCCCCTACCGATTCGGGTCCATTGCTCTCACCGGCCTTTGTRCCGGCGTGTTTGTCGCGTGCCAATCAGGCGCCCTGGCTTTCCTCGCCATCGAACATCTGAACCGGCTGGCTCGGCATGATCGTGGAGATGGCATGCTTGTAGACGAGCTGGGAGTGCCCGTCACGGCGCAACAAAACACAGAAATTGTCGAAGGAGGTCACGACTCCGGTCAATTTCACGCCGTTAATGAGGAAAATGGTGAGTGGGTTTTTGCTCTTGCGAACTGAATTCAGGAATAGGTCCTGAAGATTCTGCGATCGTTCCGCCATTGTTTTTTTCTTTCGCCGATCCCTGTCTGCTGCCAATGCGCCAAATTACTCAGCTCATGTCAAGCCAGCAAACACCCCCTTGCCACAATGCGCGGCAAGCTGAACGAGATGAATTTAACCATTTACGCCCAAGCGGTTATCAGGCTTGGATTTTTTCCGCAACGTCAAAAAAGGCTTCCCGAAGGGAAAGGGCCACCGATCCGGGGTGCCCATTGGCGACCGGCTGGCCGTCAATCTCAACGATTGGCATGATCAGCGTGGTTGCCGCCGAGATGAAGGCTTCGCGCGCGGATTTGGCTTCATCGACGGTGAAACCGCGCTCCTCGATCTTCAATCCAAGTTTGTCGGCGACCGCAAACAGCGTGGTGCGGGTGATGCCGCGCAGGATGCCGCTGTCGGCAGGCCGGGTCACCAGGCTGCCGTCCTTGGTGACGATCCAGGCGTTGGTGGCAGCCCCTTCTGTGACCTTGCCGTCTACATCGACGAACCATGCCTCCTGGGCGCCGGCTTCCTTGGCCTGCTGGCGTGCCAGCACGTTGGGCAGCAGCCCGACAGATTTGATATCGACGCGGTCCCAGCGGTTTTCCGGCACGGTGATCACCTTGATACCCGTGCTCGCCCGCTTGGCGGCGGCCGCCGGATCGGTGCGCTTGGCGGTGACCACCAGCGCGGGACGCGTGCCGTTGGCTGGGAAGACGTGGTCGCGGGGTGCTACGCCACGCGTCACTTGCAGATAGACCATGCCATTGTGGACGCGATTGCGGGCAATGACTTCGCGCATGATGTGCACGAGAACGGCGCGGTTGACCGGCCGGTCGATCCTGAGTTCGGAAAGCGAGCGGTCGAGCCGGTCAAGGTGCCCGACGCTATCGACGATGAAGCCGCGTGCCACCTCGCAGACCTCGTAGACGCCGTCGGCGAACTGGTAGCCGCGGTCCTCGATATGCACAAAGGCGTCCGAATGGGCGACGTAGCGCCCGTTGACATAGGCAATGCGCGGCATGGTTTTCGTACCCTCGAGATTCTACGGCGTTCTAGACGATTTGCGCGGTGCGGCAATGTGCAAATGGCTGGTCCAGATCAGAAGAACTCGAGGCTGACCCTGAACATCTGCTCGACATGCTTGACCGCCTTGTCGAGCGCGAAAATGACGACGCGGTCCTTGGGCCTGATCTTCACCGAACCGCTCGGCTTGACCACATGGCCGTCGCGATAAATCGCGCCGATGCGCATGCCGTCGGGCAATTCCAGATCACGCAGCAGCGTGCCGACCAAAGGCGAGGTTTCGAGCGCTTCGGCCTCGATGATTTCGGCGGCACCGCGCTGGATCGAGTGCACCTGCCTGATTCGGCCGCGCCGGACATGCTGGAGCACGCGCGAAATGGTGACGGCACTTGGATTGACATGTGCGTCGATACCAAGCGGCTTGGTCAGGTCCTGATAGGACGGATTGTTGATGAGCGCGAGGTTGCCCTTGCAGCCGAGGCGCTTGGCCATGACGCTGGACAGGATGTTGACCTGGTCGTTGTTGGTCAGCGCGACCATAAGGTCGGCATCCTGGATGTCTGCCTCCATCAAAAGCTTCTGGTCGAGCGCGCTGCCGTTGAGCACCACCGTGCGGCGCAACTCGTCGGCGACCTTGACCGCCCTCTCCCGGTTCGCCTCGATGATCTTGATCTTGGTGCGGCTCTGGCGCTGTTCGAGCGTACGGGCGACGAACAGGCCGATATTGCCACCGCCGGCGATGACGATACGTGTCGCCTCCTGCTCCTCATGCCCAAACAGGCCAAGCGTGCGGCGCACCTGGTCCTTGGTCGTCACGACATAGGCGAGATCGCCCGCCACCAGCTGGTCGGCCGAATGCGGGATGAACAGGCGGTCGTTGCGGGTGACGCCGACGACCGTCGATGGCAGATCGGGGAACAGTTCGCTGAGCTGTGCCAGCGGGGTGTTGATGACAGGGCAATCTTCCAGGCACTCGATCGCCACCATGATGATGTGGTTTTCGGCAAATCGAACCACGTCGGTGGCGCCGGGCAGCGAGATGCGCCGAAGCACCATCTCGCCGACCTCAAGCTCCGGCGAAATGATCACGTCGATCGGTAGATGGTCGCGCGAAAACAGGTCCTGGTAGTGTGGCTGGAGGTAGGATTGCGAGCGGATGCGCGCGACCTTCATCGGTACGTTGAACAGCGCATGCGCCACTTCGCAGGCGACGATGTTGACCTCGTCGAAAAGCGTCACTGCGATGATCATGTCGGCGTTTTGCGCGCCGGCCGCCTCCAGCACTTCCGGATGCGAGCCGTGACCGACAAAACCGCGCACATCAAGCTGATCGCGCACCGAATGGATCAGTTCGGGTGCCGTATCGATGATCGAAACGTCGTTCTTTTCCGCAGCCAATCGTTCGGCGATACCGTAGCCGACCTGCCCCGCCCCACAGATGATCACGCGCATGTGGGACGTCTATCCTGTCTGGCTGGCACGGCACTCTTATGGAGCTCCATCCGAGTCTCGGCTTTCAGAATCATGTTCTAGACGCCAAGCGACTTGAGTTTGCGGTGAAGGGCCGAACGCTCCATGCCGATGAACTCCGCCGTCTTCGAGATATTGCCGCCGAAGCGGTTGATCTGGGCGATGAGGTATTCCTTCTCGAACATCTCGCGTGCCTCGCGAAGCGGCAGCGCCATGATGTGCTGGTCAGACTGGTTGGGCGCGCGTGGCATGACGTCGCCAATCTCTGACGGCAGCAGGTCGGCGGTGATCGGCTGCTCGGGATTGTCGCTGCGCGCAAGGATCAGCAAGCGCTCGACATTGTTGCGCAGCTGGCGAACGTTGCCTGGCCAATTGTGGGCCTGGAGCACGGCCAGTGCGTCATCACCGATGCGGCGTGGCTTGATGCCGGCCTGCTTGGCCATCTGCTTCATGAAATTGTCGACGAGATAAGGAATGTCTTCCCGGCGCTCGGCGAGTCCCGGCACCATCACCGGCACGACAGCAAGGCGATGATAGAGGTCCTCGCGGAAACGACCCTCGGCAATCATCGCCTCCAGGTTCTGTGCCGTCGACGAGATGATGCGCACATCGACCTTTACCCGCTTGGTGCCGCCGACGCGCTCGAACTGCTGTTCGACCAGAACGCGCAGGATCTTGTTTTGCGTCTCGCGCGGCATGTCGGCGATTTCGTCGAGGTAAAGGATACCCTGATGGGCCTCTTCCAGAGCGCCGACCTTGCGCTCGCCACCGTTCGATTCGGTGCCGAACAGCTCGATCTCCATGCGCTCGGGCGTGATGGTCGCAGCGTTAAGCGCGACGAACGGGCCGGTCTTGCGTGCCGACAAAGCGTGGATGGCGCGTGCCGCCATCTCCTTGCCGGAACCCGACGGTCCGATGATCATGATGCGGCTGTTGGTCGGCGCGACACGATCGATGGTTTGACGCAGCTGGCTCATCGCCGACGACATGCCGATCAGGTCGTGCGTTTCACCACTGCGCATCTTGAGGTCAGAAACCTCGCGCTTGAGCTTCGAGGTTTCGAGCGCGCGCTCGGCGATCAGGATCAGCCGGTCGGCCTTGAACGGCTTTTCGATGAAATCATAGGCGCCGCGCCGGATCGCCGAGACCGCGGTCTCGATGTTGCCGTGGCCCGAGATCATCACGACGGGCAGGCTGGGGTGCAAGGTCTTGATCTCGTCGAGCAATGCCAGCCCGTCGAGCCGCGACCCCTGAAGCCAGATGTCGAGGAAAACCAGACGCGGCGCACGGTCCGCAATTGCGGCAAGCGCGCTGTCGGCATCGAACGCAGTACGGGTTTCATGGCCCTCGTCGCTCAGAATGCCTGCGACCAGTTCGCGGATGTCTTCCTCGTCGTCAACGATGAGAATATCAGATGCCATTTCTGACCTTTTCGTTTTCTCTGACCTGCACTGTGTCCCCGGCCCCCTTGGGTGCCGCAGCCTCTTCGGCTGTCGCAGGCAGGATCATGCTGATCATCGCGCCGCGCCCGCCGTGGAAATCGGCTGGTGCGTCGTGAAGTTCCAATCTTCCGCCGTGGTCCTCGACAATCTTCTTGACGATAGCGAGGCCGAGGCCCGTGCCCTTCTCGCGGGTCGTCATATAGGGCTCGAGAAGCCGTTGACGATTTTCGCGCGGCAGGCCCTTGCCGTTGTCGATGACATCGATCCGGATCGAGTTGCCGTCCCGGCGCGCTCGGATTTTAATAACGCCGGGTTCGCCGGTATGGCGCTCTGCCGCCTCGATCGCTTCGGCAGCGTTCTTGATGACATTGCCGAAGGCCTGGGCCATTAGGCGGCTGTCAAAGGTTCCCTTGAGCGGACCGGCGGTGATGTCGCGTTCGAAGGCGATGTCGGCACGGCTGACCTCGACAAGGAACGAGGCTTCGCGCAGCGGCTCGCGAATGTCGGTCACCTTCATTTCCGGCTTCGGCATGCGCGCAAAGGCGGAGAATTCGTCGACCATACGGCCGATGTCGCCGACCTGCCGGATAATCGTCTCGGTGCACTGGTCGAAGACCTCGCGGTCCTCGGTGATCACCTTGCCGTAGCGGCGGCGGAGACGTTCGGCCGACAGCTGGATCGGGGTCAGCGGGTTCTTGATCTCATGGGCGATGCGCCTGGCCACATCCGCCCAGGCGGAAGTGCGTTGGGCGGTCACGAGATCGGTAATGTCGTCGATCGTTACGACATAAGACTTGTCGCCGACTTCGCTCTCGCCTTCCTCGACCGTCACCTGGACGTTGAACGTGCGCTCGGCACCGGCGCGATAAAAAGTCACCTGCTCGCGATAGACGGCACGGCCCGACTTGCGCCCGATTTCAAAGACACGGCCGACATGCGGCAACAGGATCGACAGGTTCTGGCCGAGCGACTCGGACGCCGAGATCGCCAGCATCTCCTCAGCCGACGGATTGACGATGGTGATGATGCCATAGGGATCGACGCCGATGACGCCCGCGGTCACGCCCGAAAGCACGGCTTCCGAAAAGCGTCGCCGCTCATCGATGACGTCCTTGGCGGTCAGGATTTCGTTACGCTGCGACTTGAGCTCAAGCAGCATGTTGTTGAACGTGTCGCTGAGCGCGCCGACATCGCCATCCGATTGGCGCACAGGCACCGAAACGTCCAGATTGCCAGTCGCCACCTCGTCCGCAGCGCCGATAAGCTGGCGGATTGGCCGCACAAGGCGGTCGGCGACCGCGATGCCGGTCCAGATCGCCGACAAGACCACGATCAGCGTCAGGCCGAGATAAAGCAGCGCAAAGGCAATTTGCGTCGTGCGCCGGTTGGCGCCGAGGTCGCGATATTCGTCGGTATTGGCGGTAACGATCTGGCGTGCCCTGATCACATCAGGATCGACCAGCCGGATCGTGTAGAGGTAGAGCCCTTCGATCTCGCGCAGCTTGACGATGGCGCCGACGATATTGCGCGTCCGCGGATCGATCAGCACCGGCTTGCCGTCGGCGGCAGCTTCCACCGCCGCCTGCGGCGGCTCAGGCATGGCAAAGTCAGCACCGGTCTTGGCACTCATGACAAACGAACCGTCAGGCCTGATCAGCGCTGCGTGGGCAAGTGCGCGCAATTGCGCCTGCCTGCCCATGAAATCGAGGAAGCCGCTGCGGTCGAGACCGTAGAGAGAGCGCGCATTGTCGAGGTCGTTGGCCATCGACAATGTCGTGCTCTGCAGATTGCGCGCATTTTCCTGGACATAGGCTTCGGCGATCGACAGCGAGGAATTGATGATGGTCCTCGTCCTGATCTCGAACCAGCGGTCGAGGCCGATATCCAGCGTGATCGACGCAACGATGGCAACCAGCAATGCCGGCAATGCCGCCACCAGCGCAAACATGGTGACGATGCGTACATGCAGCCGCGACGCCGCCTTGCCATGCCGGCGAGCCATGGCGATGCGCTGGATTTCGACGACGATCAGTCCGATGAGGATCAGGACGAACACTGCGTTGATGCCGATGAGCGCAAGTGTCGTCGTCGAATCAGGCGTGATCGGCGTGACGCCAACGAGGATGGCGAACGACACCGCAGCCGAAACCAAAGCGGCAGCGATCGCCACCACGCCCGGAAGCGCAAGAAGGCGACGACCTTCCTGCCGGCCCCGTTCGGGAAAGAGCGTTTCGTTCTGAGGTTGTGCCTGGCTCGCCATGCTGCCGTGTAAAGACATTGATTGCGGCGCATCTATGCAACGCATTGTGGCGATTATGCAACATTTTCGACGCAAGCGAAATGTTTCGGCAGGCTTTCGACAGATTAACGTTTGGCCTTCGTCGCGTCAGGCGGGCCGGGACGACTTGAAGACGTTGACGCCGAGCTCGCGGATCTTCTTGCGCAGGGTGTTGCGGTTGAGTCCCAGAAGCTCCGCGGCCCTGATCTGGTTGCCGCGCGTCGCCGTCATCGAGGCCAGCACGAGGGGGTATTCGACCTCGGCCAGAATGCGCTGGTAGAGACCGGGCGGCGGCAGGTCGCCGGCAAACATGGCAAAATAGCGCTGGAGGAAATGCTCGACCGCCTGGCCGACCGGCAGATCGTCGGGAATGAGGTTGCCGCCTGGCACGACAGGCTGTTCGCCGGTCTTGAGTTCGGACTCGATGATTTCGGCCGAAATCTCGTCCTGCGGATAAAGCGCCGCCAGCCGGCGCACCAGGTTTTCCAGCTCGCGCACGTTGCCCGGCCACGGATAGCGCTTCATCAGCTCAACACCGCCAGATGAGATATGCTTGGCCTGCAGCCCTTCGCTCACGCCCTGTTTGAAGAAGTGGCGGACAAGGTCTGGAACGTCTTCCGAACGCTCGCGCAATGCTGGAAGGCGAAGCGGCACAACATTGAGACGATAGAACAAATCCTCGCGGAACAGGCCCTGATTGATGAGGGTCCGGAGGTCCTTGTTGGTCGCAGCCACGATGCGCACATCGGTCTTGATCGGGGTGCGCCCGCCGACTGTCGTGTATTCGCCCTGCTGCAGCACGCGCAGCAGCCTTGTCTGCGCCTCCATCGGCATGTCGCCGATCTCGTCGAGGAACAGCGTACCGCCGTCGGCCTGTTCGAAACGTCCAGTCGAGCGGTTTTGCGCCCCGGTGAAGGCACCCTTTTCGTGGCCGAACAGCTCGGATTCGATGAGGTCGCGCGGGATTGCGGCCATGTTGATGGCAACAAACGGACCGTTGCGGCGGCGGCCATATTCATGGAGCGCGCGCGCCACCAGCTCCTTGCCGGTGCCTGATTCGCCTGAAATCATGACGGTTAGATCCGTCTGCATCATGCGGGCGAGCATGCGGTAGATGTCTTGCATCGCAGCCGAGCGCCCGACCAGCGGCATGGTTTCAGGCTGGTCGTCGTGGCGTTGGTCGATCTTTGGCCGGCGCGGCTCGGTGAGCGCCCGGTTGACGATGCTGAGCAATTCGGTGAGGTCGAAGGGCTTCGGCAGATATTCGTAGGCGCCGGTTTCCGACGCGCGGATGGCCGTCATGAAGGTGTTTTGCGCGCTCATGACGATGACGGGCAGTTCTGGCCGGGCCTTCTTGATGCGCGGCAGCATATCGAAGGCATTTTCGTCGGGCATGACCACGTCGGTGATCACCAGATCGCCCTCGCCGGCCGCCACCCAGCGCCATAGCGTCGCGGCATTGGAGGTGACGCGGACGTCGTGCCCCATGCGCGACAGCGCCTGGTTGAGCACCGTGCGGATCGCCGCATCATCGTCGGCGACAAGAATGTTTCCGCGCACGCTCATCGATGGGCTCCTTGGCTATCGTCGTCCAGATGCACGGGCAGTTCCTTCCAGGCGGGCATGAGGATGCGGAAGGTGGTGCCGCGCGGTGTCGATTCGCACTCGATCACCCCGCCATGGTCGCCGACGATCTTGGCGACGAGTGCGAGGCCTAGTCCCGAACCGTTGGGCTTGGTGGTGATGAACGGGTCGAACAGGATCGGCAGAATGTCTTCCGACACACCTGAGCCATTGTCATGCACGCAGAATTCGAGCGGCAGCGACACGCGGTCCTGGCTGCCGGGGATCGACATGCGGATACCCGGCTTATAGGCGGTCGACAGCGTGATCTCGCCATGCAGATCGTGGCCGATCGCCTCGGCGGCGTTCTTGACCAGATTGAGGAAAATCTGCACCAGCTGATCGCGGTTGGCGTAGACCGGAGGCAGCGATGGATCATAATCCTCCAGGATCTTGATACCATTGGCAAAACCATTCCTGGCAATCGCCTTCACATGGTCGAGAACGACGTGGATGTTGACCGGATAACGGTCGATCGGCCGCTCGTCGGAAAAGACCTCCATACGGTCGACAAGCTTTACGATGCGGTCGGTCTCGTCGATGATCAGCCGGGTCAACGAACGATCCTCGTCAGACGCATTCAGCTCCAGCAATTGTGCTGCGCCCCTGATGCCCGAGAGCGGATTCTTGATCTCGTGGGCGAGCATGGCGGCAAGGCCGGTGACCGAGCGCGCCGCGCCGCGATGCGTCATCTGGCGGTCGATCTTGTCGGCCATCGAACGTTCTTGGAACATCACCACGACCGAACCCGGCAGTTCGGCTGCGGGTGCGACGTAAAGATCGACCATCTTTTCGATGCCAAGCCGGGGCGACGAGACGTCGACCCGGTATTCGTTGACCGGCGTATTGCGTTCGCGCACCTGCTCGACCAGTTGCAGGATGGGGCTGCCAAAGGGCACGAAACGCGACAGCTCGCTGCGCGCCAGCATGGTGGCGCTGGAGCGGAAAAAGTCCTCGGCATCGGCATTGGCGAAAGTGATGAAATTATCCGGCCCGATCATGATGACCGGGCGACGGATCGTGTTGAGCACGATCTGCGCGGCATCAGCAGGAATGGGCGTCAAGGCAGCGCTCATGCCGCATTCCTTTCGACAGCACTTTCGCTGAACGCCGTAAGTGCTTCACGTAGCGAAGAAATAACCTGTTTCGGATCGAATGACGTCAGCACCCCACGACGGAGATCGTCCGGCACCCCTGACGTGTGGCGATCAAGATACCAGCCGAGATGCTTGCGCGCCTGGCGCAGCCCGCTTTCGATACCGTAGAGCGCGAGCATGTCTTCGTAGTGAGCGACGACGTAGTCCGCCATTTCAGCCGATGATTGCGGCACGCCAGCTGCGGTGCCATTCGTTGCCGCCGCAGCGATCACGCCTGCCGTCCACGGCGCGCCATAATGCGAGCGTCCTGCCATGACCGCATCGGCACCGGACTGTGCGAGAATCTCCGCGGCATCCAGCGCGGTTGCGACATCGCCATTGGCGACCACCGGGATGCCGACAGCCAGCTTGACCCGCGCAATCGCGCGCCAGTCGGCCTTGCCCTGGTAGAACTGGCAACGCGTGYGGCCATGCACAGTGACCATCTTGACGCCGGCCTGTTCTGCGCGACGAGCCAATTCTGGTGCATTGAGCACGCCGTCGTCCCAGCCAAGCCGCATCTTCAGCGTGACCGGCACCTCGACGGCACCAACGACAGCATCGATCAGCGTCAGCGCGAAATCGAGGTCGCGCATTAGTGCTGAGCCGGCGTAGCCGCCTGTCACCTTCTTGGCTGGGCAACCCATATTGATGTCGATGACATCGGCACCTTCGCTAACGGCGATACGAGCGCCTTCGGCCATATGCGCGGCCTCGCGGCCGGCGAGTTGCACCATATGCACCGGCAGGCCGGAATGGCGGATTCGGAAGCCGCTGGAGCCGCGCCCCTTGGCGAGTTCGCCACTGGCAACCATCTCCGAGACGACCAATCCGGCGCCATGCGCGTAAGCGCGCGTGCGAAAGGCTTCATCGGTGACGCCGGACATCGGGGCCAGAAACACCCGATTGCGGATCGTCACATCGCCGATCGAAAGTGGCTCGCCAAGTTTACTGAGATCATTCATGCACAAAAACAAAGCACCATTTGTCTCTGCACAATGAGTAGCCATGATCGGCTCATTGTGCAACTGCGAAATGACAGCCGAATGCGGCGCTTTCTGGATTCCTCTGGCCTTCCGCAGGCCTCGCGGCTAAGCCTCTGCACATGAACGCAGAAGCCTTGCCGAACCATCAGAATTCAAAAGTCGCCGTCGTCATCGTGGCTGCCGGCCGTGGTGAACGCGCCGGCCAGACCGACGGTCCAAAACAGTACCGCAAGATCGGCGGCAAGGCCGTCATCTGGCATACGCTGAAGGCCTTTCTCGACCATCCCAGAGTTGGCCAGGTGGCGGTGGCCATCCATGCCGACGACGCAGAACTGTTCGCAAGCGCGGCCGGCGAGTTCGCATCTCGGGTGATAGCCGTCGTGGGCGGTGCAACCAGGCAGGAATCGACGCGCCTAGCACTCCTCGCGCTGCAGTCCGCCGGACCAGCAGCAGTGCTTGTCCATGACGGCGTGAGGCCGTTTGTTGGCACTGACGTGATCGACCGCACGATTGAAGGCATCGACGAGAAACATGGGTCGCTGCCGTCCCTGCCCGTTTCCGACACGCTGAAGAAGGAAGCTGATGATCGCACGGTTGCTGAAACCGTGCCGCGCGCAGGTCTGCACTCGGCACAGACACCGCAAGGTTTTCCTTTCGAACCGATCATCGCCGCGCACCAGCGCGCCTTCGAAGCCGGCCGCAGCGACTTCACCGACGATTCCGCCATCGCAGAATGGGCAGGCATCCCGGTCCGACTGGTGCTCGGCTCGCCCGACAACATCAAACTCACCTGGGCAAAGGATATCGCCATGGCCGACCAGCGCCTTACCGGTCAAACAACGAGCTTCCCCGACGTCCGCACCGGCAACGGTTATGACGTGCACTCCTTTGAGGCGGGCGACCATGTCTGGCTATGTGGCGTGAAAATCCCCCATTCGAAGAAGCTGAATGGCCATTCCGACGCCGATGTCGGGCTCCACGCGCTGACCGACGCACTGCTTGCCACCTGCGGCGCCGGCGATATCGGCACGCATTTCCCACCGTCCGACCCGCAATGGAAGGGCGCTGCATCGCGCCAGTTTGTCGAGCATGCCGCAAAGATCGTTCGCGCACGCGGCGGGCGCATCGCCAATGCGGATATCACCCTGATCTGCGAGGCACCACGCGTCGGGCCACATCGCGAAGCCATGACCGCAGAGCTTTCCGACATGCTGCGCATTGCCCCCGAACGCGTCTCGATCAAGGCGACCACCAACGAAAAGCTTGGCTTCGTCGGCCGCGAGGAAGGCATTGCCGCGATCGCGACCGCAAGCGTGGTCTACCCCGGAGAACTGCCGGAATGAGCGACATCGGCGCCCTCGCCTCGACCCTGCTCGAAGCTTGCGAGGCGCATGGCGTCATGGTCGCCACCGCTGAAAGCTGCACAGGCGGCATGATCATTGCGGCGCTGACCGACATCGCCGGGTCCTCGACGGTCGTCGACCGAGGCTTCATCACCTATTCCAACGCAGCAAAGATGGAGATGCTCGGCGTCTCTCCCGCCACGCTCGAAGCACATGGCGCGGTGTCGCGCGAGACGGCACTCGAAATGGCCGCCGGAGCGCTTGCGCGTTCGGGTGCCAGCCTCGCATTGGCGGTTACCGGCATTGCAGGGCCAGGCGGCGGCTCGTCCGAAAAGCCGGTCGGCCTCGTCTGGTTCGGTGTCGCCAGGAAAGGCGCACCGCCTGAAGCTGAGTTCCGCATCTTCGAAAACAAGGGGCGTGACTTCATCCGCCGCGAGACGGTCAGGACAGCGCTTGGACTCGGCCTGAGGGCCGTCGATCAGACGGCTTTCGCTGGCCCGTAGATCACATCGGCGCGTTTTTCGAAGGCTTCGGCGAACATGCGGAAGGCGCGGTCGAACATCGTGCCCATGAGCACGCCAAGGATGCGGCTCTTGAACTCGTAGTCGATGAAGAATTCGACATCAGCGCCGCCATGCGCCGCTGCCACGAACTTCCACTCATTGGTGAGATAGCGAAACGGACCATCGAGGTATTTGACGTCGATGGTGTTTTCCTCGGGCGTGAGAAGCACCTGCGTGGTGAAAGTCTCGCGGATCGCCTTGTAGCCGACAGTCATGTCGGCAACGAGGATCTCGCGGCCGTCGCGCTCGCGCCGCGAGYGCACATTGAGTGCCTCGCATAGAGGCAGGAATTCCGGATATTTTTCCACATCAGCCACCAGCGCGTACATTTCTTCCGGCGAGTGGCTGACGCGGCGCGTGGTTTCGAACTTCGGCATTCCGCGTTGATCAGGCCTTCTTGGCCAACAATGCTTCGCGCGCGGCGCGCAGCTTGGCGAAATCGTCGCCGGCATGATGCGACGAGCGCGTCAACGGGCTCGAGGCGACAAGCAGGAAGCCCTTGGACTTGCCAACCGTGGCGTAAGAGGTGAACTCCTCCGGGGTGACGAACTTCTTGACCGGATGGTGCTTCTTGGTCGGCTGYAGATACTGGCCGATGGTCATGAAGTCGACATTGGCGGTGCGCAGGTCGTCCATCAATTGGAGCACTTCGTGACGCTCCTCACCGAGGCCGACCATGATGCCCGACTTGGTGAAGATCGACGGGTCGATTTCCTTGACCCGCTGCAACAGCCGGATCGAGTGGAAGTAGCGCGCACCGGGACGAACCGTCAGATAGTTCGATGGGACCGTCTCCAGATTGTGGTTGAAGACGTCGGGACGGGCGGCAACGACGATCTCGAGCGCGCCTTCCTTGCGCAGGAAGTCGGGCGTCAGGATTTCGATCGTGGTCTGCGGTGTCAGCCTGCGGATAGCGTGGATGACGTCGGCGAAATGCTGCGCGCCACCATCGGCGAGATCGTCGCGATCGACCGAGGTGATGACGACATGGGTCAGGCCCATCTGGGCGACGGCCTTGGCCACGCTCTCCGGCTCGTTGGGATCCACCGCTGTCGGAATGCCGGTTGCGACATTGCAGAAGGCGCAGGCCCGCGTGCATATCTCGCCCAGGATCATGAAAGTGGCGTGCTTCTTTTCCCAGCACTCGCCGATATTGGGGCAGCCGGCCTCTTCGCAGACGGTGACAAGCTTGTGCGACTTCACGATGTCGCGCGTTTCCTGATAGCCGCGGGATACCGGCGCCTTGACGCGGATCCAATCCGGCTTACGCAAAACCTCCTGATCGGGCCGGTGGGCCTTTTCAGGGTGCCGCACGCGCGGACGGTCGTTCAGATCGAGCACAGTGACCATCAGTCTATCCTATCAAGGCCGACGCGCTTGCGAGCGGCCGAAAATCCAGAGCAAGATCAGCGCGCCGGCAATGGCGACGATGAGATTGCCCATGAACCCGTAATAATGGATGCCGAGCAGCCCTGCCAGAGTGCCGCCGACAAACGACCCGGCAACGCCAACGAGGATGTTGGTCAAAAAGCCGTGGTCGCGGTTCATCGTGCGTTCGGCAACATAGCCGGCGAGGAAACCGACGAGCAGCATGCCGAAGAAACCGACACCGGGCATGCCGAGAATTCCGTAGCTCTGTTCCATCGTTCGTCTCCGGCCATTCGCCTGATATCAGCGCATATAGTGCCAATCGGCGCGCCGCAACAGGCGCGCCAGCGCTGCCCTGTTATGCGTTGAGCGCGCGGCCATAAGCGTCGAGCACGCTTTCCTTCATCGTCTCCGAAATCGTCGGATGCGGGAAGATGGTGTGCATCAGCTCTTCTTCGGTGGTCTCGAGGTTCATCGCGACGACAAAGCCCTGGATCAGCTCGGTAACTTCGGCGCCAACCAGATGCGCGCCGAGCAACTGGCCCGTCTTCTTGTCGAAGATGGTCTTGACCATGCCCTGGTCTTCGCCGAGCGCGATGGCCTTGCCATTGGCAACGAACGGGAAGCGGCCGACGCGGATGTCCTTGCCCTCGGCCTTGGCCCTGGCTTCGGTCAGGCCGACGGAAGCGACCTGCGGGTTGCAATAGGTGCAGCCCGGGATCTTCAGCTTGTCCATCGGGTGCACGTTGGGCAGGCCCGCGATCTTTTCGACGCAAATAACAGCTTCGTGCTCGGCCTTGTGGGCCAGCATCGGGGGACCTGCGACGTCGCCGATGGCGTAGATGCCCGGCACGTTGGTCTTGCCGTAGCCGTCGATGACGATGCAGCCGCGATCGGTCTTGATGCCAAGCGCCTCAAGGCCGATGTTTTCGATATTGCCCTGCACACCGACGGCCGAGATCATCCTGTCGGCGGTGATCTTCTCGACCTTGCCGTCCTTCATCTCGACATGGGCAGTGACGGAGTTCGCGCCCTTCTCGACCTTGGTCACCTTGGCTTCGAGGTGGATCTTCATGCCCTGTTTTTCGAACTGCTTCTTGGCGAAGGCGGAGATTTCGGCATCCTCCACCGGCATGACCGCCGGCATCACCTCGACGACAGTCACATCGACGCCCATCGTGCGGTAGAAGGAAGCGAATTCGATGCCGATCGCGCCCGAGCCCATGACCAGCAGCGACTTGGGCATCTCCGGTGGCACCATGGCCTCGAAATAGGTCCAGATCAGCTTGCCATCAGGCTCGATGCCGGGCAGTGCGCGCGGCCTGGCACCGGTGGCGACGATGATGTGCTTGGCGCTGTAGGTGCCCTCGCCCAGCGTGTTCTTGGGCAGCGGCGCCTGCGGCTCCATCGGCTTCTTGGTCGATTTCGACACGATGATCTGGCCGGGCTTGGTGAGCTTGGCCTCGCCCCAAATGACGTCGACCTTGTTCTTCTTCATCAGGAAGCCGACGCCGCCATTCATGCGCTGGGCAATGCCACGCGAGCGGTCGACAACGGCCTTGAGGTCGGCGGTGATTGTGCCTTCAAGCTTGAGGCCGTAATTCTTGGCGTGCTCGGCCAGGTGCAGAACCTCGGCCGAACGCAGCAGCGCCTTGGTCGGGATGCAGCCCCAGTTGGAACAGATGCCAGCGAGGTGCTCGCGCTCGACGATGGCGGTCTTGAGGCCAAGCTGGGCGGCACGGATCGCCGCGATGTAGCCGCCGGGACCGGAGCCGATGATGATGACGTCGTAATTCTCAGCCATGAGTGTCCTGCCTCTTGATCAAGTCGCGCTGCGCGTGAGCAGCACCCAGTCGTGTTTCTTGCTGTTTTCGTCGAGCGGTACGGATGGGTGGCGCGCGATCTCTTCAAATCCGCGGGATTTGTAGAGGCCAAGCGCCACCTCGTTGTCGCTTTCGGTGATCAGGCTGACGGGCCGTGCGCCCGCGCGGGCGATCTCGTGGTCGACCAGCTGTCGGCCTATGCCGCGTCCGCGATGGTGCGAATACACGCCGACGCTGTCGATGAACCAGTGGCCGATGGCCTGTTTTTGAAGGATCAGGATCGGCTCGAACACCGGATGCGGCGCCTCTTCGTCGGCGAATGAAGGCTCGACTGCATGGCCGATCACCACGCCGGCGATTTCATCATCGACCTGCGCGAGGCTCGCGTCCTTCCAGCCGGCGCGCTCATCGTCGTCGCGCATCAGATTGCGGCCATGTTCCAGCGCTGTCTGCGTGGTGCCGTCAAGCACAGCGCCATACCAGAGCCATGAGGCCAGGCCATGCGACGACAGATCAACGAGAACGGCCAGCTCGGCGGCGTCGCGTCGTTCGGCCCTGCGGATGGTGACAACGCCAGCCAAGCTAAAGCTCCAGCATCACGCGCACGATGGGCGCAATAGCGTGGCCGATCAGCCGCGTGTTTTCGGCATCGAGATGGACGCCATCGAGCGGTGTGGTCTCCGCCACCGAGCCGGCATCGAAGAAACCGCAGCCGACCTCGTCGGCGAGCGCGGCATAGAGCGGCGCGAGCTGCCTTGAGGCTTTGTCGCCGCCGGCGAACATGTCCTTGAACTCGGCATTGGCCGTCCGGCTGACCACCGGCGGCGAAACCAGCAGGATTTCAGGTGCCGCATATTCCATGCCGTGATCGTAGGCGCGGATGATCGATACAAGCCGCGCCATGCCTTGCTTGGCGGCCAGCGGATTGCCGTGGATCCACGGCTTCATGTCGTTGGCGCCCAGCATGATGATGACGAGATCGAGCGGCGTGTGCGTACCCAGGATCGTCGGCAAGGCCCGCGCGCCGTTGCGGTCGGCGGTTGCGAGATGGTCGTCAAAGGCGGTGGTGCGGCCGTTGAGGCCCTCGGCGATGACGTTGACGCCAGCGCCGAGTTCGGCCTGCAGCACGCTTGGCCAACGGTCTTCGAACGCATGACGGCTGGGACCCGCGGCATCGTAGCCCCAGGTCAGCGAGTCGCCGTAGCAAAGCACAGTCTTCATGATTGAAGTCCTCGAATCCCCTCCCTTGAGGGAGGGGAAATGGGGGAACTACACCAGCATGCCCATCGGGTTTTCGATGAAGCGCTTGAAGGCCGACAAAAGCTCGGCACCGAGCGCGCCATCGACGGCACGATGGTCGGTCGACAGCGTCACCGACATCACATTGGCGATCTTGATCTCGCCGTTCTTGACCACCGGCCGCTCTTCCCCGGCGCCAACGGCCAGGATGGTCGCATGCGGCGGGTTGATGACGGCTGAGAAGTCCTTGATGCCGAACATGCCGAGATTGGACACGGCACTGGAGCCGCCCTGATACTCCTCGGGCTTGAGCTTGCGGTTGCGTGCCCGCCCAGCCATGTCCTTCATCTCGTTGGAGATGACCGACAGGGTCTTGATGTCCGCCTTGCGGATGATCGGGGTGATCAGACCGCCGGGGATCGAGACGGCGACACCGACATCGGCGTGCTTGTGCTTGACCATGGCCTGATCGGTCCACGACACATTGGCGTCGGGAACGGCGGTCAGGGCCAGCGCAAGGGCCTTGATGATCATGTCGTTGACCGACAGCTTGTAGGCCGCAACGTCGCCCTTTTCAGTCTTGCGCACTGGGGCTGCAGCATTGAGCTGGGCCCGGAGCGCCAGAAGCGCGTCGATCTCGCAATCAAGCGTCAGGTAGAAATGCGGGATCGTGCTCTTGGCCTCGACCAGGCGGCGCGCGATCGTCTTGCGCATGTTGTCATGCGGGATGAGCTCGTAGCTGCCTTCTTCAAACAGCTTGAGCACCTGATCGTCGGACATGCCCTTCGGCGCAGGAGCCGCAGCACCTGCTGCGGGAGCCTTGGCAGAAGGAGCTGCCTTGGCACCGCCACCTGATATCGCCGCCTCGACGTCCGCCTTGACGACACGGCCATGCGGGCCGGTACCGGTCAGCGCCAGAATGTCGACATTGGCGTCCTTGGCGATGCGACGGGCAAGCGGCGACGTGAAGGTGCGGCCGTCGGCGGCCGAAGCAGAACCGTTGGCGGCAGGCGTAGCTGCCGGAACAGCGGCAACCGGCGCAGCCGCAGGAGCCGCAGGCGTGGCGGCCGCAGCCGGCGCTTCGGCCTTGGCAGGCTCTGCCTTTGCAGGGACGGCATCACCGCCCTTGGCAGTGGCAGCGACATCTTCGCCTTCAGCGGCGAGAATGGCGATCAGCGCGTTGACCTTGACGCCCTCGGTGCCGGCCGGAACCAGCAGCTTGGCGACCGTGCCTTCATCGACGGATTCGACTTCCATCGTCGCCTTGTCGGTTTCGATCTCGGCGATCACGTCGCCGGGCGAAACCTTGTCGCCTTCCTTGACCAGCCACTTGGCCAGATTACCCTCTTCCATGGTCGGCGAAAGGGCAGGCATGGTGATATTGATCGGCATGATGACCTCCCGCCCTAGCGATACGTGACTGCTTTGACCGCCTCGATCACTTCGCCGACATTCGGCAGAGCGAGCTTTTCGAGATTGGCGGCGTAGGGCATCGGCACGTCCTTGCCGGCGATGGTGATGACAGGCGCATCGAGATGATCGAAGGCGCGCTGCGACACCTGGTTGGCGATGAAGTCGCCGACCGAGGACTGCGGGTAGCCTTCTTCGACGACGACCAGCCGGTTGGTCTTCTTGACCGAGGCGATGATGGTGTCGAAGTCGAGCGGACGAATGGTCCTGAGATCGATGATCTCGACGTCGATGCCCATCGCACGCAGTTCGGCCTCGGCCTTGATCGCGTAGGTCATGCCGATGCCGAAGGAGACGATGGTGACGTCCTTGCCCTGCTTGTGGATGCGCGCCTTGCCGATCGGCAGCACGAAATCGTCGAGCTTCGGCACTTCGAAGGAATGGCCGTARAGGATYTCGTTYTCGAGGAAGATGACCGGGTTCGGRTCGCGGATCGCAGCCTTGAGCAGGCCCTTGGCGTCGGCCGCCGAATACGGCATCACCACCTTGAGGCCGGGAATGTGGCTGTACCACGCGGCATAGCACTGCGAGTGCTGGGCCGCGACCCGGGCAGCCGCACCGCTCGGTCCACGGAAGACGATCGGCGCGCCCATCTGGCCGCCGGACATRTAGAGCGTCTTGGCGGCGGAATTGAYGATSTGGTCGATSGCCTGCATTGMGAAGTTGAAGGTCATGWACTCGACGATCGGGCGCAGGCCGGCCATCGCAGCACCGACGCCAACGCCGGCAAAGCCGTGCTCGGTGATCGGCGTGTCAACAACGCGACGCGGACCGAACTCCTGGAGCAGCCCTTGCGTGATCTTGTAGGCGCCCTGGTACTCGGCAACCTCCTCGCCCATGATGAAGACGTCGCCATCGCGGCGCATCTCTTCGGCCATGGCGTCGCGCAGTGCTTCACKCACAGTCGTGGTGACCATCTCGGTGCCAGCCGGAATGTCCGGATCGGCGGCGACTTCGGTCTTGGGCGCGGCGGCAACGGGTGCGGCAGCCGGAGCAGCGGCGGCCGGTGCAGCTGCAGGCGCTTCCACCTTGGCAGGCGCAGCCCCCTTGCCGATGTCGGCAGCGCTTTCGCCGTCCTGCAGCAGCACGGCGATCGGCGTGTTGACCTTGACGCCTTCGGTGCCGGCAGCGATCAGCTGCTTGCCCAGAATGCCTTCGTCAACGGCTTCCACTTCCATGGTCGCCTTGTCGGTTTCGATTTCGGCGATGACATCGCCAGCGACAATTTTGTCGCCTTCGTTCTTCAACCACTTCGACAGATTGCCCTCTTCCATCGTCGGCGAGAGCGCAGGCATGAGAATTTCGATCGGCATGTTCGCGCCCTCCCTTAGATCAAGATATCGGTCCAGAGCTCGGAAGCATCCGGCTCGGGATCGGTCTGAGCAAAGTCTGCGGCGTCAGCCACAATGTCGCGAACATCCTTGTCGACCGCCTTGAGATCGTCCTCGGTCGCCCACTTCTTGGCGATGAGGCGCGCCTTGACCTGTTCGATCGGGTCGTGCTCCGAGCGCATCTTCTGCACTTCGTCCTTGGAGCGGTATTTTGCCGGGTCGGACATCGAGTGACCGCGATAGCGGTAAGTTTCCATCTCGAGGATGATCGGACCGTTGCCCGAACGGCACCATTCGGTGGCGAGATCGCCGGCGGCCTTGACCGCGCGCACGTCCATGCCGTCGACCTTGATGCCCGGAATCTTGAAGGACACGCCGCGCTGCGAGAAATCCGTCTCGGCCGAAGCACGCGTAACGGCGGTGCCCATGGCGTAGCGGTTGTTTTCGATGACGTAGATCACCGGCAGCTTCCACAGCGCGGCCATGTTGAAGCTCTCGTAGACCTGGCCCTGGTTGGCAGCGCCGTCGCCGAAATAGGTCACCGAGACATTCGGGTTCTCGCGGTAGCGATTGGCAAAGGCCAGACCGGTCCCAAGTGACACCTGGGCGCCGACGATGCCGTGGCCGCCGTAGAAATGCTTTTCCTTGGAGAACATGTGCATGGAGCCGCCCTTGCCTTTCGACAAGCCGCCCCGACGCCCGGTCAATTCGGCCATGACGCCTCGCGCCGACAGCCCCATGGCCAGCATGTGGCCGTGGTCACGATAGGCAGTGATCATCTGATCGCCTTCGATCAGCGACATCTGGAGGCCGGTGACGACAGCCTCCTGGCCGATGTAAAGGTGGCAAAAGCCGCCGATGAAGCCCATGCCGTAGAGCTGGCCGGCCTTTTCTTCGAAGCGGCGGATGAGCAGCATCTCGCGGTAGGCCGCGACATCCTGTTCCTTGGTGAAATCGACCGGTTTGGGCGTTACCGGAGCAGATAGAGATTTTGTGTCAGATTTGGTTTTGGCAGGCGCTTTTCTGGCGGCGGTGGCCATGCATCACTCCCTAGTGGCGTCTCTTTGCGGACAATGAGGAGATCATGCATAATCTCTCCTCTCCATGACCAAAACGCTAGCATGTAGAATGACGCTGCGCCATGCGGAAAAATGCATAGCAGGCATGCGGTTAAGCGCCTAAAAACGTTGGATTTCTTGTTCATTAACTTGAAGTCAGTTAATGCGGCGCTCGGATGGCCGCATTATGGTCAGCTCATCTGCATGGGACATATTGAGGGCGTTTCGCGCCTGCTCGTCAAGCATGTCCTTTTCCAGCGAGCCGTCATGCAGCATCTGCACCCGCCGTTCGACAGACATGCGATGTGCCCTGACCGTATCGAGCTTGGCCTGAAGCTCGACCGCGCGCGCCTCGAGCCGATACTTGGAATAGATGCCGAATTCGCCATGATAGGCATGAAAGCCGAAATAGGACAAAAACATCACTGCCAAGGCAGGGACGATGAAGCGGCCGGTGTTTGTCTGCTTGTGCTGGCGTGTCCACATGGTGCGCAAAACCTCTCGCACCCTTGTCGCTCCATCATACTTAATGCCGGGTTACGACAGGCTCGTTCCGCGCGAAAAACGAGTCGAATTCAAAACAGCCGCTGCCGCGCCCGCGAAAGCTCAAATCCCGCACCCCGCCCATTGGTGCAGGTCACGCCCGAGCGCTCGGAGACGCAGCTGATGTTTCCGCGCTCGAAAGTCTCGCCGTAGGCCAGCTCCGGATAATCGCCGACGATGGTGTCGCCGACGCACATCAGCACGCCACGCCTCGACGTTTCATCCAGGCCGAAATCGTTGCCCCAGTCCAGTTCGCAGTCCTGCGGGCGTGGTGGCAGCGGCGTTGACTTGTCGGCAATGTTGCAGCGTATCGATGCATCGTCGTCGAAGAACATGCATTGAATGTTGCCGGTCGGCGAACGGAAACCGTTCGCCAAATCTTGCGCCATGGCGGGCGACGGATGAAGCCAGATGGAGGTCGCAGCCATCAGCAGGCAGCAAACCAGGCTGTTTGCCCTCTCGCTTTGCCGCCCGCCTGGCGTGCCCATCGGGTCAGCCGCGCAAGATCGAGCGGCCGGCGAAGCGCGCCTGCCTGCCGAGTTCTTCTTCGATGCGGATCAGCTGATTGTACTTGGCGGTGCGGTCCGAACGGGCCAGCGAGCCGGTCTTGATCTGACCGCAGTTGGTGGCGACCGCGAGATCAGCGATGGTCGAATCTTCGGTTTCACCGGAACGGTGCGACATGACAGCGGTGTAGCTTGCCTTGTGCGCGGTTTCGACTGCGTCGAGCGTTTCGGTCAGCGAACCGATCTGGTTGACCTTGACCAGGATCGAGTTGGCGACGCCCATCTTGATGCCGTCGCGCAGGCGGGCCGAATTGGTGACGAACAGGTCGTCGCCGACCAACTGCACCTTGTCGCCGCACAGGTCGGTCAGGTACTTCCAGCCTTCCCAGTCGTCCTCGGACATGCCGTCCTCGATGGAGATGATCGGGTAGTCGGCGGCGAGCTTTGCGAGGTACTTGGCCTGCGCCTTGGGATCGCGGGTCTTCTTTTCGCCCTCGTAGACGTAGTTGCCGTCCTTGAAGAACTCGGTCGCTGCGCAATCGAGAGCGAGTGCCACGTCTTCGCCGGGCTTGAAGCCGGCCTTTTCGATCGAGGCCATGACGAAGTCGAGAGCTGCCTGGGCGCTCTTGAGGTTCGGAGCAAAGCCACCCTCATCGCCGACATTGGTGTTGTGGCCGGCGTCCTTCAGACCCTTCTTCAGAGTGTGGAAGATTTCCGAACCCCAGCGCACCGCGTCGCGCAGCGAAGGCGCGCCGATCGGCATGATCATGAACTCCTGGAAGTCGATCGGATTGTCGGCATGAGCGCCGCCATTGATGATGTTCATCATCGGCACCGGCAGCACGCGAGCGTTGGGTCCGCCGACATAGCGATAGAGCGGCAGGCCGGAAGCTTCGGCAGCAGCCTTGGCAACTGCGAGCGACACGCCGAGGATGGCATTCGCGCCGAGGCGGCCCTTGTTGGGCGTGCCGTCGAGCTCGATCATCGTCTGGTCGATATGGATCTGGTTTTCGGCTTCCATGCCGCCGATCGCCTCGAACAGCTCGCCATTGACGGCCTCGACGGCGCGCTCGACACCCTTGCCGAGATAGCGCGTGCCGCCATCACGAAGCTCCATCGCCTCATGGGCGCCGGTCGAGGCACCCGAGGGAACCGCTGCACGGCCCATCGAGCYGTCCTCGAGGACAACGTCCACCTCGACGGTTGGATTGCCGCGGCTGTCGAGAATCTCGCGGCCGACGATATCGATGATTGCTGTCATGTGAGGCATCCCCGGGAGCTGATCGCAAATAGGATCGGTTGGATTTCCGCGCTCGTCTTAGCCAAAGCAGAAGAAAACGCAATCGCGGCAGGGCAAATATCACGCAACGTCAGGCATCAGATTCACTTTCGGCAAAACGCTGTCACCATAATTCATCCCGTTGGGCAGGCATTCGCCACACTTTCGGGTAAACTATGCCTGCGCGGGGCGAAACAGAGGGAGTTTCGCCATGTCCGAGTTGAGTGGTATCCTGAGTTTGTTCTTCATAGCCGCAGCC
>NZ_JBFUIP010000035.1:0-41222 GCF_056401815.1 Aminobacter sp. P4_D5
AAATTGAAGCGCAGATAGTCGAACAGTTCCAGCGGCAGCGTGTTCTGGCCGATCGACTTGAGCAGCAGCGAGATGTTGAAGATGTCGAAGGAGATGACGAAGGCGAACAAGCAGCCAGTGATGATGCCCGGCTTGATCGCCGGCAGCGTCACACGGCGGAACGTCATCCAGCCGCCGGCGCCCAGGCTGCGCGCCGCTTCTTCCTGCGAGCGGTCGAAGTTGAACAGCGCGGAGGACACATTGAGGAAGACATAGGGGAAGGTGACGACGATGTGGCCGATCTGGATACCGATGGAATAGTCGGTGCCGACCCGGATTTCGTAGAAATAAAACAGCAGCGCAATCGCGGTCAGGATCTCCGGAACCAGCAGCGGAGCGGTCATGATCAGGCRGAAATAATCGCGTGCGACGGTCGCATGACGGGCGACGTAGATYGCCGCAAGCGTGCCGATCACGCCATTGACGATTGTCGACACCGCGGCGATCTGGATCGAATAGAGCGTGGCGTCGAGGAAACGCTTGTTTGAAAACAGCGCCTCGAACCAGCGCATTGAAAAGCCCTCGAGCGGAAAAGCCAGGAACTCGCCCGAATTGAACGACAGCAAGACCACCAGCACGATCGGGAACATCAAGAAGATGTAGATCGAAGCGACCAGGGCCGTGAACAGCCGGTCCCAGATCGTCTTTTCGACGCCACTCGATACGCGTGTCATGGCAGCCTCCGCATCGCGCGCGCCGTAAGCCTGAGATAGAGCCCGACGAAGATGACTGCCACCGCCGCCATGATGATGGCGAGTGCGGCACCTGCCGGCCAGCGGAAATTGTCGACCAGATATTGCACCACCAGCACCGACATGGTGCGTCCGCCGGTGCCGCCGAGCATGGCGGGTGTGACATAGGCGCTGATCGAAAGCACAAACACCAAAATGGTGCCGGCCTGGATGCCAGGCATGCTGAGCGGCAAGGTCACTTTCAAGAATGTGCGCATGCGCGAGGCGCCGAGCGAGCGCGACGCCATGGCGAGATCGGGGCTTATCGCCTGCAGATTGCCGAGCAGCGGCAGGATGATGAAGGGCAAGAAGACATGCGTCAGCGCGATCGTCACGCCGAGCGAATTGTTCATCAGCTGGAGCGGGAAGCTGATCAGGCCGACGGCCTTGAGCGCCTGGTTGGCAACGCCGTTGTTGGACAGGATGATCATCCAGGCAAAGGTGCGCACCACCAGCCCGACAAGCAGCGGCGACAGAACGAAGATGTAGAGCAGGCTTGTCCAGCGTGAGCGTGACATGGCAAGGTGATAGGCGACCGGGTAGCCGAGCAGCAGCGATAGCACGGTGACGGTTGCGCCGATCAGCAGGGTCCGGCCGAGAATGCCCCAGATGTAGAAGTCGGCAAGTGCTGTCGTGTAGTGCGCCAGCGTGAAGCCTTCACCATAGACCGCGCGGGTCGAAGCCTCGCGCAGGCTCATGGTGATGATGGTCAGGTATGGCAGGGCAAAAAAGCCGATCAGCAGCACAAGTGCCGGCACGATCATCCAGGTGGCGCTGCCGCGACTGCTGCGGCTTTCAAGGCGCGGCGCTGCTTCGACCACACTCATGACGCCAAAAGCCATGTGTCGCGCGCGGCAAAGCCCAGCGCGACCTGTTCGCCGACCTCGAGCGGATTGCGGCCATTGACGTCGACGATGACGCGGTCGCCGCTGGCGAGCTTGACGGCGAGCTGGTTGGCACTGCCCTGGTAGACCGAGTTGACCACAGCGCCGGCAAGCACGTTTTCGTCCCTGCCCGCATCCCCTGMCCCGGCCCCTTGCTGGTGGCCAGCCCCTTGCTTGCGGGTACGGATATTCTCCGGCCGGATCATGACCTGCACGGACGCTCCCTTGGCCAGGCCCGCCGGGCCAGTCGTGCCGATGCTGCCACTGGCGGTCTCGACCTTGTAGCTGTCGCCGCCCAATGCTTCGGCGACCTTGCCGCCGATCGTATTGGAGCGGCCGATGAAGCCGGCTACCGATTGCGAGGCCGGGCGTTCGTAGATCTCGCGCGGCGAGCCGAATTGCGAGATCGTGCCGGCGTTCATCACCACTATCTTGTCCGACATGACCATCGCCTCGGCCTGGTCGTGGGTGACATAGATGCTGGTGATGCCGACGCGCTGCTGCAGGTCGCGGATGAAGAAGCGCATCTCGTCGCGCAAGGTGGCGTCGAGATTGGCCAGCGGCTCGTCGAGCAGSAGCACGSRCGGCTCGRTGAYSAGCGCRCGCGCCAGCGCCACGCGCTGCTGCTGSCCGCCSGAGAGCTCGCGCGGATAGCGCTTGTCGTAGCCTTCAAGGCGCACCATGGCCAGCACGTCGGCGATGCGCCGCTGGCGATCATGCATCGAGACCTTGCGCACTTCGAGGCCAAAACTCAGGTTTTCAGCCACCGTCATGTGCGGAAACAGCGCGTAGGACTGGAACACCATGCCGATGTCGCGCTGCTCGGGCAGAGCGTGCGTGACGTCGCGCTCGCCAAACAGGATGCGGCCGCTGTCGGGCCGCTCGAAGCCGGCGATGCAGCGCAAGGTCGTTGTCTTGCCGCAGCCGCTTGGCCCCAAAAGCGAGACGAACTCGCCCTGGCCGATCGGGATCGAAATGTCCTTGAGGATGTGCAGATTGCCATACCGCTTGTTGATACGGTCGATGGTGAGTGCGGTCATCCGATGTCCTCGCGCAGTTTCCCTGCCGGGAGGCGGGGGCGCCTCCCGGTCACGCGTTTGCAGGCTGGTTGCTAAGGCCGGGGCCTCAGGTCATTTCCCGGTTCCAGCGGTCGGCGATCTCGGCCGCCTTGTCGACGTAGCTGTCCCAGTCGTAGCTCTTGATCTCGGCCATGCGCGGGCCGACGATCGGCGTGCGCGCCGACATCGCCGCGTCGACGACGGATGAGCTGTTGCTGGGCGAGGTGTAGAAAGCCTTGGCCATGTCCTGCTGCACCTTGGCGTCGAGGATGTAGTTCAGATAGGCGTGCGCGGCGTCCTTTTCGGCGCCGGTGCCAACCAGGTTGAACGACTGCTCGAAAGCGAGCACGCCTTCCTTGGGCGCGATGATCGCAACCGGTGCGCCCTTGTCCTGCAGCGTCATGATCTCGGTCCAGTCGACCGGGGCGATGATCGCATCGCCGCGGATCAGTGCTGTTGCCACCTCACCGCTCCACGATGCCTGCGTGAAGGGCAGCAGTTCCTTGATCTTGGCAAAAGCGGTATCGAAATCGTCCGGCCCGCTGCCAAACAGCTCGGCGACAAGGCGCAGGAACAGAACCGCGCCGGTGTTGCCGATCTGGTAGAGACCGGTCTTGCCCTTGAATTCCGGGTTTTCCCACAGATCGTGCCAGGAGGTGGGTGCGGTCTTCACCAGGTCGGTACGATAGGCGAGACCGATCGGCGAAACGATGGCGCGGATGCCCTTGGCGTCCTTGTTGATGAACTGCGGGAAGGTCTTTTGGGCGTTAGGCACCTTGGCGAGGTCGAAGGGCTCGAAGAAGCCTTCAGCGCGCAGCACGGCGGCAATATTCTCGTTGCCCATGAAGATGCTGTAGGGCGAACGGTCGCCGCCGGCGCGGATCTTGGCGACAAAGTCCTTGCCAAGCCCGACGTCGAGCTGCGGCTGGATGCCGGTGGCAGTGGTAAGGCCCGGCAGCAGGTTCTCTTCCCAGAACTTCGCCCACAGCCCGCCATAGGTCGGGACGACCAGCGACGATTGCGCCGATGCAAGTCGCGGCAGGGTCATTGAGGCAAAGATAGCCGTCGTACCGACGGCGAATTCACGCCTAGTCAGCTTCATCGGAAATTATCTCCCATGTTCCCACTGAAGTTCTTATTGTGGCTTGCGTCGCGGGTCGAAAGCGCAGCCCTGTTGGATCGAAGGCTTGCATTTTCTGACCAGACGGTCAACAATTTAGATATTGTAATATTGAAATAATAAGAAGCGGCCAACGAGGGAGAGAATACGCGCATGGAGGACGCCAAGCAGGCAGTCCAGGCGACCAAGAGCCTGGCACATCAGATCGCGACGGCGCTCCAGCAAGAGATCGTGCAGGGCACGCTCAGCGTCGAGGCGCGGCTGCCGTCAGAAGCCGAGATCGCGCAGCGTTTCGGCGTCTCGCAGCCAACGGTGCGCGAGGCACTCAAGATCCTGGCGGCGAAGAAGCTGGTGCGTTCCAAGCGCGGCCCCAATGGCGGCGTCTTCGTCAATGCGCCCTCGCTCACCGCAGCCAGCCAGATGCTACAGGAGATGACGACCTGGTTCGTCGGCCTCGGGGTCTTTGGCTTGAACGAAATTGTCGAAGCCCGGCTTTTGCTTGGCCGCACCTGCGTTCAGCTTGCCGCCGAACGCGCCACCAGCGCAGACCTCGAATCGATCGAGGCAACACTGGATGCTTTCGAGCGCGACGACATTTCCGACGAGGAATTTTGCCGGCTCGATGTCGCCTTCCACCATGCCATCGCCCAGGCAACCGGCAACAACGAGCTGCGCTTCATCATGCTGGTGGTCAACGACTCGCTGATCCCGGCAACCAACATGATCTCGTTCCGCTTCCGCGAGCGCGGCCGCGTCGTATCGCTACACGCCGATATCCTGGAAGCCTTGCGCGCCCGCAACGCGGCCGCCGCTACCGCCGCATTCGAAGAACTCATCGCCTATCAGTCGAGCGTCTATGAAAAGGCGTTGTCGGCACGGCAGGCCGATGTAGCCGAGAGGCAGGAAGCCCGATGAGTTTCCTGGTGGCCCCAGGCCAGGAGCTGATTGAAGAGCAGCTCCCGGACGGGCGCCGCCTTTATCGCAGTTCGACCCCCCTGCCCGGCGATCTGCCGGACATTTTTGCGCGGCTCGCCACATGGGCGGCCGAGCAGCCCGACAGGACCCTGTTGTCCGAGCCTGCCGATGGCGCCAGGCCCTCTATCAGCTATGGTGCCGCCCTTTCCCGTTCCCGCGCCATGCGACAGGTGCTTGCCAGCCTCCATGGCCTGCGCAAGGGCGATTGCGTGGCAACGCTGGCGCCTGCGGGCATCGATGCGCTGGTGCTCAAGTTGGCCTGTCTCTCGGGCGGTTTCGTTCATGCCGCGCTGCCCCCCTTCCCTTTCCGCGACGGTGTCGAAAGCCCCGCGACGAAGCCGTTTCTTGTCGCCGTCAAACCCACTCTGATTGTCGCACCGGCGGGCCACCCGGCCATCGAAGGCATGAATGCGGTTTCGCTTGCCGATCTTGTGCGCGAAAACGCGGGCGAAACGGCGTTCGATGCCGACGAACAAACCTCGCCCGATGACTGGGCGTCAATCTTCTTCACCTCGGGCAGCACCGGCGCACCCAAGGGCGTGCCGATAACGCGCGGCATGATTTCGTCCAACCAGGGCGCTATCGCCGCGATGTGGCCGTTCGTCGCCGAAACCCCGCCGGTGCTGGTCGACTGGCTGCCGTGGCATCATGTTTTCGGTGGCCTCGACAATATATTCAAGGTGATCTGGAACGGTGGCGCTATGCATGTCGATGCCGCGCCCAGCCCATCTACAATGGCTGCGAGCGTGCGGATCATGGAGGAGGTTTCTCCGACCATGCATATCGCCGTGCCGCTTGGTCTGAAATTGCTGCTTGACCGGTTGGAGAATGATGAGCCAGCCGCGCGCGCCTTCACCGGCAAACTACGGGCGATCTTTTTTGCCGGTGCAGGTATCGATGCCGAGCTGTGGCGCCGGCTCGCCCATTTCCGCGACAGGCATGGCGATTTCCAGATCCTGTCAGGCTATGGCGCGACCGAGGCCGCCTCGACTATCACGCTGTCGCCGGCGCCGCTGGAGCGGCCGGGTGAACTTGGCCATCCCCTACCTGGGCACCAGCTCGCGCTGGTCGATATCGACGGCCGCAGCGAATTGCGTGTTTCAGGCCCCAACATAGCACCTTGCTACCTCATCGAGGGCGGCAGGGTCGAACTGCCCAAAGATGAGTTTGGCTTTTACCGCACCGGCGACGCTGCTGTGCTGCTTTCGCGCTCGGACGGCATTCCGGTTTTCGGCTTCGATGGCCGTCTTGCCGAGGACTTCAAGCTGTCGAGCGGGGTCAAGGTGCGCACCGGCCCGCTGCGCGCTGGGTTGTTGGCGCAATGCGCGCCGCTGGCCGACGACATCGTGATTTCAGGCGAGAACCGCGAGCGGCTGGTGGCGCTGATTCTTGCCTCGGCGGCGGGCAAGGATCGCGTTGATGAACTTAGCGCGCGCATCGCCGGCTGGAACGCGGCCAATMCCGGCGGTTCGACAATGATTGCTCGCTTTGATCTGGCGACAACACCAGCAGAGCGCAGCAAGGGCGAACTGTCGGACAAGGGGCAGATCGTGCAGTCACGTTTTCTGCGCAACAACGCGGAACTGTTCGAGGCGCTGCAGGCAGGTGGAGGTCAGGCGCCCAGGGGCGCCTGACGCATGATCCAATTCAATCGAGATCGCGGAACGGCTTTTCGCGGATGTCGAGGAATTCCTTCAGCGAATGCTCCTTGAGCAGCCGCATCCAACTACGCCCCTCTTCCGAGCCATGCAGGATCGCGGTGGTTTCGCGGTTATAGGTCCACGAGCTTTCCAGGCCTGCGGTCTGCTGCTGGTGGTTGAGCGCTGCCTTGGCGAACTTGATCGAAGCGCCGGGCATGCGGGCGCATTTGCGCGCCAGCTTTTCTGACTCGGCCTTCAACTGGTCGCGCGGCACCGCCTTGTTGACGAGGTGGATGCGCGCGGCCTCGCGGCCGTCGACCAGGTCGCCGGTGTACATCAGGTGGCGGGCATGGATCATCGGCACCGTCCAGGGCAGCATCAGCGTCGGCGGCGCTGAGACGTGGCGCACTTCCGGCTCGCCCAGCATCGCGTCCTCGGCGGCGATCGTCATGTCGCAGCACATCATCAGCTCCAGCCCGCCGGCCAGCGCATAGCCATTGACGGCGGCGATGATCGGGATCGGCGCTTCACGGATGAACTTCATGCGGCGCATATTGGCGCCGATGTCCTCGCGCCAGGCCTCGGTGTCCATCTCGAAATCTTCGCCGCCGAGATCAAAGCCCGCCGTGAACGCCCGGCCTGCGCCGGTGATAATCACCGCGCGGATTTCAGGATCCTTGATCGCACGGTCGATCGCCGCCTCAAGCGCGTCACCGAGCTCCTGGTTCATGGCGTTCATCTTGTCGGGACGGTTGAGGGTCAAGGTGACGAACGCGTCCTCGGCGTCCTTTTCCCAGATTACGACTTCGCTGGTCATGGTCTCTCCCGTTCCCTTCACGCGATTTCGATGACGACGCGGCCGCGCACGGCGCCCGCCAGGATGCGGTTGGCGAGCTCGGGCAGTTCGGCCATCTTGTGAACTTCGGTCATCGCCGAAAGCTTTGTCCGGTCGAGATGATCGGCCAGCGTCAGCCACGCCTTCTGGCGCTTGGGCAGCGGTGCGTAAACGGAATCGACGCCGATCAGCGCTACGCTGCGCAGGATGTGCGGCATGACGGTACCAGGCAGGTTATGGCCGCCGGCAAGCCCGCAGGCAGCGACAGCACCACCATAGATGGTCTGGGCCAGCGCATTGGCAAGCGTCGACGAGCCGACAGAATCCACAGCCCCGCTCCAGCGCTCCTTCTGCAGCGGCTTGACCTCGCCGGCGAGCTCAGCGCGTTCGAGGAAGGAGGTGGCGCCCAGCGAACGCAGGTAATCATGCGTCTCGGCGCGGCCGGTGGAGGCAACGACGGTGTAGCCCTTGGAGGAAAGCAGGCTGACGGCGGTGGAGCCGACGCCGCCGGCAGCACCAGTCACCAGCACTTCGCCCGTGCCGGGCTGGATGGTGCCCCAATTCTCAAGCGCGTCGACGCAAAGGGCAGCCGTGTAGCCGGCCGTGCCGATCGCCATCGCCTGTTCCATCGAAAACGCGTCGGGCAGGCGGATCAGCCATTCCGRCTTCAGCCGCTGGAAACGCGTGTAGCCGCCCCATTCGGTTTCCGACATGCCCCAGCCATTGGCGACGACGCGGTCGCCGACCTTCCATGCCGGCGAGCGCGACTCGACCACGGTTCCAGCGATATCGATGCCGGCGACCATCGGCAGGCGGCGCGCGATGCGGCCCTTGCCCGATACGGCGAGGCCGTCCTTGTAGTTGAGGCTCGAATAAGCGACCTCGACCAGCACGTCATGGTCGGGCAGGTCGGCCTTGGTGATCTCGCGGAAGCCGGCGCGCGGCTTGCCGTCGACATCTTCCAGCATCAAAGCTGTGAAAGTCTCGCTCATGATAGTCTCCAGGAAATCATAGGGGTAAATCTCGTGCGTCAGCCTGATATGGCTTCGCGTTCGGCGCGCCGCGCCAGGCTGATCGCATAGCTTTGGCGAACATAGGTCAGGAGCTCGGAAAGCACAGAGGTTGCGGCTTTGGCATCGCGCGCTTCCAGTGCCGACACGAGCCGTTCGTGGAAGTCGGCCACGGTGCTGCGCTCGCGCACATGCGACACGATCATGTTGGTGATCGGCATGAAGGCCTCGACCACCGTGTACATCATCAGGCTGAGCGGACCATTGCCGGCGGCCTTGACCACGGCGCGGTGGAAGCGAACGTCGGAGGCGCAAAAATCCTCGTCGCTGAGCGACTTGGAGCGCTGCAGCGCGATCTCGGTGCGCATCGCTGCCAGATCGGCGTCGCTGCGGCGTTCGCAGGCGAGCCGGGAGCAGATCGCCTCTGTCTCCAGCCTCGCGCTGATGATCTCGTCGATGTCGAAGGCGCCGACGCCGACCAGCAGCGTTGCAGCCCCTGTTATCGCCGACGATAGGCCCTCCGGATCTGGGCGGCTGACAAAGGTGCCGCCGGTCGGCCCGCGCTGCGAACGGATGAGGTTCTGGGCTGCGAGCCGCTTCAGTGCCTCGCGAACGGTTGGCCTTGAGATGCCAAAGCTCTTCGCCAGATCCTCTTCGGTCGGCAGGCGTTCGTCGATCTGGAGCCGGCCGTCGAGAATGGCCGCGCGGATCTTGTCAGCGACCTGCCGGGCAACGCCTGTGCGCACCACGTCTTGATATTCGATCGGCATTCGACCTCCGTCGGTGCGACCTGCAAGGCCGTCACCCGTCTCGACATGCGAATAAACAATATAGGTTTGACAAATATTGCAAGCGAAATAAGCTGACCCGAGACAGCGCCCGGAAATGGCTTCCTCCGGGCCATCCAGGCATCATGGCGCGACCGACCGATCAGGTTCTTTCCACCCTTCAAACGCGGCTCGACAAGGCAGCGATCCTTGTGGGCGACGCCATCGACCCGCGCTACAGCGACGACCTTTCCGGCGAGCCGGGCGCCCGGCCCGAACTTGTGCTGCGCCCGCGCGACGCCCACGAAGTCGCTGAGATCCTCAACGCCTGCAACGCTGCGCGGCTGCCTCTGGTCGTCCAGGGCGGCCGCACCGGACTTTCCGGCGGGGCGAGGGTATTGGCGGGCGAGGCGGTGCTTTCGCTCGAACGCATGACAGCCCTGCAAGACGTCGAGCCGACCGCCGGTACCATCATCGCCGAGGCCGGTGTTCCTTTGCAGATCGTGCAGGAAAAAGCCGATGCGGCGGGGCTGGTCTTTGGCGTCGACATCGGCGCGCGTGGCACCGCCACCATCGGCGGCAACATCGCCACCAATGCGGGTGGCATTCGCGTGCTGCGCTACGGCAATTTCCGCGCCCAGGTGCTGGGACTGGAAGCCGTGCTCGCCGACGGTACGGTGCTGTCCTCACTCAAAGGGCTTGCCAAGGACAATTCCGGCTACGATCTGAGCCAGCTTTTCATCGGCAGCGAAGGCACGCTCGGTGTGGTCACTCGCGCCTGCCTCAAGCTACATCCCAAGCCCGTCACCCAGTCGGCCGCCTTCTGTTCGGTGCCCTCGCTCGATGCGGCCTTTGGCCTGCTCAAATTCCTGCGTGGCCGTCTTGGCAATCTGCTTTCCGGCTTCGAAGTCATCCTGGCGCCTTTGATGGGCGACATGGTCTCGTCCCTCGGGCTGACCGCTCCGGTTGCGCTTTCATCGCCTGTCTATGTGCTGACCGACATCCAGGGCATGGCGCCGGGCGCGGACGAGGAAGCCTTCACCGAGGCCCTTTCGCAAGCGATCGAGGACGGGCTGGTCGAGGATGTCGTGCTGTCGCAGTCGGAGCGCGAGTTCCAGGCGCTGTGGACCCTGCGCGACGACTGCAACCGCTTCCTGTTTGCCGAAGGCGCGATGCTCAGTCTCGATGTCAGCCTGCCGCTGCCGCGCATGGGCGAGTTCCTCGATCTGGCCAAGGCAGGCCAGACGCGCGCCGACCCAGTGGCGCGGGACTATGTCTTCGGCCACCTCGGCGACGGCAACCTGCATTATGTCGTGCGCACCGACAGGCCCAATGAGGTCGCCAAGGCGGTGTTCGACAGCGTCGCGCAAACGGGTGGCTCGATCTCGGCCGAGCACGGCATCGGTCTCGACAAGAAGGCCTATCTGCATCTGGCGCGGACGCCCGCCGAACTCGCTGCGATGCGCCGTCTCAAGGCAGCGCTTGACCCGCGTAACATCCTCAATCCGGGCCGCATCTTCGACATGCCGCCTGCCCCGCTCAACGTCTGAGAATCCACCATGACTGCAGTGAAGTCCCCCGATGATGGCGCCCAAAAGGTCGACATGCCCTCAGCGCTCGACGAGCGCTACACGCTCGAGCGCGGACGTATCCTTGTATCCGGCACGCAGGCGCTGGTGCGCCTGCCGATGGTCCAGCGCCAGCGCGACCTCGCGGCTGGCCTTAACACGGCGGGCTATGTCTCGGGCTATCGCGGCTCACCCTTAGCCGGCTTCGATCGCGAAATGGGCAGCGCCAAGAAATATCTCAAGGCCAGCCACGTCGTTTTCCAGCCCGGCCTCAATGAGGACATGGCGGCGACTGCTGTGTGGGGCACGCAGCAGACAGGCATGTTTCCTGGCGCGCGTTACGATGGCGTCTTTTCGATGTGGTACGGCAAGGGCCCCGGCGTCGACCGCACCATGGACGTCATCCGTCACGCCAACGCTGTCGGCACCAGCAAGCATGGCGGCGTGCTGCTGCTCGTCGGCGACGACCACGGCGCGGTGTCCTCGACCTTGCCGCACCAGAGCGAGCACAATCTGATTTCGGCCATGGTGCCGCTGCTGTCGCCGGCGGGCGTCGGTGAATATATCGACTACGGGCTGCTCGGCTGGGCGATGAGCCGCTATTCCGGCGCCTGGGTCGGTTTCAAGTGCCAAACCGAAATCGTCGAATGCTCGGCGAGCGTCGACCTCAATCCGACGCGCCTTGAGATCGTCACGCCCGACCTGCCCCTGCCGGCTGATGGCCTGTCGATGCGATGGCCCGACGGGCAGCAGGCGATGGAGCGCAGGCTCGAGACCAAGCTTGCGGCAGTGCTGGCCTTCGCCCGTGCGAATCGCCTCGACCGGCAGGTCTGGCCCTCCTCCAAGGCAAGGCTCGGCATTGTCTCGACGGGCAAATCCTGGCTCGACCTCAAGGGCGCGCTGTCGCTACTTGGCATCGATGAAGCCCGCGCCGCCGAACTCGGCCTCCGCCTGTACAAGGTCGGCATGGTCTGGCCGCTGGAACCGGAAGGCTTGCGCGAATTCGCTGACGGGCTGGAACAGGTCCTCGTTGTCGAGGAAAAGCGCCCCGTCATCGAAGAGCAGATCAAGTCGCAGCTGTTCAACCTGGCCGGCGACCGCCGGCCGCAGGTGTTTGGCAAGACGGGCCCGGACGGATCCCCTCTTCTGCCGTCGATCGGCGAAATCGGCGCGCTGTCGGTGGCCCGCGCCATCCTGCAATGGCTTGGCCCGAAAGATGCTGGCCTTGCCGCGCGCGCTGTACAGCTGTCAACCGTCGGGCTCCCCTCCCCTGTTGAGCCCGGCCTACTCAACCGCGAGCCCTATTTCTGCTCGGGCTGCCCGCACTCCACTTCGACAGTCGTGCCCAAGGGCAGCCGCGCCTCGACCGGCATTGGTTGCCACATGATGGTGATCGGCATGGAGCGCGACACCTCGACTTTCACCCAGATGGGCGGCGAAGGCGGCTCGTGGATCGGGTTGTCGCCCTTCACCGACGAGAAGCACATCTTCGTCAATATGGGCGACGGCACCTATTTCCATTCCGGCCTGCTCGCCATCCGCGCAGGCATCGCCGCCAAGGTCAACGCTACCTACAAGATCCTTTACAATGACGCCGTCGCCATGACGGGCGGCCAGCGCCATGACGGCGAGCTCTCGGTGGCCTCGATCGTCGGCCAGGTCCTGGCTGAAGGTGCCAAGCAGGTCGTCGTCGTTTCCGAACGGCCACAGCTGCTGGCTGGCGAGCTGCCGCGCTCGGTCAATGTACGCCATCGCGACGAGCTTGATCAGGTGCAGCGCGAGTTGCGCGAGGTCGAGGGCGTCACGGTGCTGGTCTACGATCAGGTCTGCGCCGCCGAAAAGCGCCGCCGCCGCAAGCGCGGCACCTACCCCGTCTCGCCCAAGCGCGCCTTCATCAACGAACTGGTCTGCGAAGGCTGTGGCGACTGCTCTGCGGTGTCGAACTGCATTTCCATCGAACCGCGCGAGACCGAGTTCGGTCGCAAGCGCGCCATCAACCAGTCGAGCTGCAACACCGACCTTTCCTGCACCAAGGGTTTTTGCCCCAGCTTCGTCACCATTGAAGGCGGACGCCTGCGCAAGCCGCGCGCCAAGGCCGCCGGTGGCGTAGATGCCAGCCTTGCCGAGCCCAATCGCCCTGCCCTGGGCAACGAGCCCTATAGCGTGCTGCTCACTGGCATCGGCGGCACAGGCGTCATAACGGTCAGCGCGATCCTCTCACAAGCCGCCCATCTCGACGGGCTGTCGCTGGTGACACTCGACCAGACCGGCCTCGCGCAGAAAAACGGTGCGGTGGTCTCGCATATAAGGCTTGCCCGGCAACCCGAAATGCTGAACGCGGCGCGCATCGGGCCCGGCGAGGCCGATCTGGTGCTCGGCTTCGATCTTGTGGTCGCAGCATCGCAGAACGCCATCGCCACCTTCGGCAAGGGTCGGACCAAGGCCGTGGTCGACGACCATGTCGCCCCGACTGCATCCTTTGTGAAAGACACCACCATCGACTTCCGCGAAAGTGCCACTTTGCGGCGGTTGCGCAATGCCGGTGGCGAGGACGCGCTCACGACTTTGCCCGCCATGAAGCTCGCGACCGCGGTCTTCGGCGACGCCATTGCCGCCAACATGTTCCTGCTGGGCCACGCCTGGCAAAAGGGGTTTGTGCCGATCAGCCGCGAGGCGATCGAAAAGGCCATCGACCTCAATGGCGCTGGCGTCGCCATGAACCGTGCCGCCTTTGCGTGGGGCCGGCGCTCGGCCGAGGATATGGACTTCGTCAGCCGGCAGGCGGGCGTCCTGTCGTTGCCCGCCGGCGAGGCAAAGACTCTCGACGAGATCGTCGCGCGCCGCGTTGATTTCCTCACCGGCTATCAGAACGCCGCTTATGCCGGGCGCTATCGTGCGCTGGTCGATAAAGCGCGGCGTGCCGAGACGGCGATTGCTGTGCCAGGGCAGGAAGCCTTCGCCCATGCGGTCGCCAAGGCCGCCTTCAAGCTGATGGCCTACAAGGATGAATATGAAGTGGCGCGGCTGCATCGAGATCCGGCGTTCCGGCAAAAGCTCGCCGAGCAGTTCGAAGGCGACTTCAAGCTGCAGTACAATCTGGCGCCGCCCATGCTGACCCGCACCGATCCGCGCACCGGCCATCCGGCCAAGATCGCCATTGGCCGCTGGATCGAGCCAGCCTTCGCGGTGCTCGCCCGTCTCAAGGGCCTGCGCGGCACGCGCTTCGATCCGTTTGGCCGCACCGCCGAGCGCAAGATGGAGCGGCGCCTGACCGCCGACTATGTCGCGCTGGTCGAAGACCTGATCACGCGGCTTTCGGCGGACAATCTGCGCGCCGCGACCGAACTCGCGGCACTGCCGGACGAGATCCGCGGTTACGGACACGTGAAGCTCGCATCTGTTGAGCGTTTTGAAAATCGCAAGGTCGAGTTGCTCGCAGCCTTTGCGGAAGCCGCGGAAATCGCAGGCGGCCTGAGCCTCACTTCGGTAGCATCAATAGGCTGAATCGATCACGGCTGATCGATTCAGCACTTTCACTGGACGGTGGATTCGTCGCGCGCGATTCTGCCTGATATGGACCAGCCGACCTCCCCATTGCATCTTGAGCGCCGCGACCGGAGCCGAAACATGGCCCGGTTCTATTGCCTGTCGGTTGAGCAGTCGCTGTTTGGCGATACGGCTTTGGTGCGCGAAGGGGGTCGCATAGGAACCTCGGGGCGTCGTCGCCTTGATCTCTTCGCCGACGTTGCCAGGCGCAGATGGCTTTGCGCCGCCTGGCGGCTTCCAAGATCAAGCGCGGCTATCTCGACGCGCGTTGACAGCTGTCAACGACCTAGTGATAGGGCCGAAACGATCGCCGTCATGGGCCGTTTCGTTTCCGTCACAATGGTTAATTTGCGTTAACTATAAACAAGTTGACTCGACTCGACCTCTCCAGCACCTTTGTTACGGCAAATCGTCGTAATTCGATGTGTCCGGCGTAACCGCTTCAGCAAACCGTTATCCACGCTCCGCCACGTTAAAATGTGGGAAGGYGTAACCCGGATTCGGATTCTGAAGCGAATCGGCGCATAAATCTTAACGAAGCCTGACGGCGGGTCGCGAGCGACCGGTGCTGGATGGCGAGAGGGGACTAAAGACTTGGTAGGGGCAGTTCAAGCACGGGCGGAAAACGCGAGCGAAGAGGCCGAGGTCGTGGCGACCGATCGTGCCATTGCGCGCGACGCCGAGATGTTGTCGGCGCAATTGCAAGCGATGCGCGACCGGCTGTTTTCGCCGACCTCGAAGAAGGTCTTGCGCAAGTTTTCGAGCGGCGAGGCGGCGCGTCTGATCGGCGTCACTGACGGCTATCTGCGCCAGCTCTCCATCGCCGGCGAAGGCCCGCAGCCGGAGACCGGGGCAGGGGGGCGTCGCTACTACGCGCTCGACGACATCAACGGGCTGCGTCGGCATCTCGCCGAGCAGAATCCGACCAAGGCGCGGCATTACCTGCCGCGGCGCGACGCCGTGCGCGGCGAGCATATGCAGGTGATCGCCGTCACCAACTTCAAGGGCGGCTCGGGCAAGACCACCACCAGCACGCATCTCGCCCAGCATCTGGCGCTCGCCGGCTACCGCGTGCTTGCCATCGACCTCGATCCGCAGGCGTCGATGTCGGCGCTGCTCGGCTACCAGCCCGAGCTAGACCTCGATGGCAACGACACGCTTTATGGCGCGATCCGTTACGACGAGGAGCGTCGGCCGCTCTCCGAGATCATCCGCCGTACCTATTTCGACGGGCTCGACTTTGTGCCGGGAAATCTCGAACTCCAGGAGTTCGAGCACACCACGCCGCAGATGCTGGCGGCGCGCCAGGCTGGCGACAGCAAGGCGATGTTTTTTGCCCGGGTGCAGGAGGCGCTGCAGACTGTTGCCGACGAGTATGACGTCGTTGTCATGGACTGCCCGCCGCAGCTCGGCTTCCTGACGCTATCGGCGCTCTGTGCTGCGACCTCCGTGCTGGTGACCATTCACCCGCAGATGCTCGACGTCGCCTCGATGAGCCAGTTCCTATTCATGACCGCCGATCTGCTGTCGGTGGTGCGTGAGGCGGGTGGCGAGCTGAATTTCGATTTCATGCGTTACCTGATCACGCGTTACGAGCCCAATGACGGGCCACAGACGCAGATCGTCGGCTTCCTTCGCTCGCTGTTTGGCGATCGCGTTTTGACGGCACCCTTGGTCAAGTCGACGGCATTTTCCGACGCCGGCCTGACCAAGCAGACGCTTTACGAAGTGGCGCGAGAGAACTTCAGCCGCGTTACCTACGACCGCGCGATGGAATCGTTGACAGCTGTCAACGGCGAGATCGAAGCCTTGATGCTCAAAGCCTGGAACCGGGCAGGCTGAGGGAGGCGCACATGGCACAGAATCGCAAGGATCAGCTCAAGGCACTTTTCGGCGCGGCGGACCCGGCACCAATGGCTGTGGGCCCAACCGTGAAGGCGCTGGAAACAAAATCAGCCGAAACAGAAGCCGTGCGGCCGCGCAGCGCTTCGGGTGCTGTGAAGGCGATGGGGCTTTCGCTCGGCGGTCTTTCCAGGGAGATCGAGGAGGCGCGCCAGATCAAGGCAAGTCTCGACACGGCCGAGCGCGTCACCCAGATCGATACCGCGCTGATCGAAGCGTCCTTCGTTGCCGACCGGCTAGATCACGGCGCGCAGGACGACGACTTCGAGGCGCTGGTCGCCAGCATCGAGGCTTCCGGCCAGCAAGTGCCGGTGCTTTTAAGACCGCACCCTGACAAGCCCGGCCGCTATCAGACTGCCTATGGCCATCGTCGTGTGCGGGCGGCAAACAGGCTCGGCATTCCCGCGCTGGCGATCGTACGGGTGCTCTCCGACGTCGAGCTGGTGTTGGCCCAGGGCAAGGAAAATTCCGAGCGGCGCGACCTGTCCTTCATCGAGCGCGCGTTGTTTGCCCATGAACTGATTGGACGTGGCTTCGAGCGTGGGCTCGTCCAGGATGCGCTGTCGCTGCACAAGGCCGAGATGACGCGCTTCCTGCAGGTCGCCGATGCTGTACCAGAACGTATCGTGCGCGCCATAGGTGCCGCGCCCAAGGTCGGTCGGCCGCGCTGGATGGCGCTCGCCGAACTGCTCAAGAGCGAGGCGTCGCGCGTCAAGGCTGAAGACGAGGTATCAAGTTCCCGCTTCCTTGCTGCTTCGAGCGATGAGCGCTTCAACTTCTTGTTCACGCGGCTGCAGCGCAAGGTCAAGGCCGATGGCGCACGCGAAATCCGCAATGGCGAGGGCAGGGCGGTGGCGCATCTGAGCGTCGCCAAGGGCAAGGCCCGCGTCGACTTCGTGGAAAAGGTTTCCGACGGTTTTGAGGATTTTCTGGGCGAGGAGCTGCCCAAGCTGTTGGAAAGGTTCAAACAGGAGCGCGGCCAATCGGCCGGGCAAAACTAAATTATCCACGCCCCCGCGAATCGGGCGCATGCTTCAATGCAGCACCCCGCGGAAGTGGAGCGTAGGGCGTCAGTGCCAAATGTGTAGAGGACTGGAAATAGAAGGATAACCGGCAAGAAAAAGGCCCCCGAAACGTCGCCATTCCGGAAGCCCTCATCAATGTAGCAATTGTGAGAGAATCATTTCCGGGCTGACTTGTCAACCACTGGACGCGTTCTGGAACGCCTTTGGCTTGCCTCGCAGTGAGGTAAACGAGGATGATCGAGCATATTTCGACGACGCCCTTTGGGCGGCGGTCGCTGTCGCTTGCCATGGTGGCAGGGCAGATGTCGGCCGACAATTGCGCCCCTGGCGCTAGCGCCAACAAATGGCAGGTGTTTCGCGCCGTCTGTGAGGCTAAGGGACTGCTGGGGGCGAGCGATCGCGCTCTGGCTGTGCTCAACGCGCTGCTGACCTTTCATCCGGACACGGATCTGGTGGAAGGGGAGGGGCTGGTGGTGTTTCCGTCCAACACGCAGCTTGCGCTTCGTGCGCATGGCATGGCGCCGGCAACGCTCAGGCGGCATCTGTCGGTGCTTATCGACTGCGGCCTTGTGGTGCGCCGCGACAGCCCCAATGGCAAGCGCTACGCCCGCAAGGGCTTTGACGGTTCGATCGAGCAGGCTTTTGGGTTCGACCTTTCCCCGCTTCTGGCACGTGCCGAAGAGTTCGAGCATATGGCCGAGGCTGTCAGGGCCGAGCGCCGGGCATTGCTGCTCGTACGTGAGCGCATCACCATCCTGCGCCGCGACATCGCCAAGATGATCGCGTTCGGCCTGGAGGAGGGCATCAAGGCCGATTGGCAGCGCCTGCATCTGGAGTATCGCGAGATCGCAGCAGCCATTCCACGTACGGCGAGCAGGCTTGAGCTTGAGCCAATTGCCGCTGAGCTTGCTCTGCTTGCCCAAGAGGTGCGCAAGATACTGGAAAGCCACGTTAAAACTGAAGAAACAAGCGGCAATGAGTCTCATTTCGAGCGCCACATACAGAATTCAAATACACAACCTTATGAATTTGAACCCGGCCCAGAAAAAGACCAGGGGACGACCGTTGCGGTGAAACTGGAGACCAAGAGCCAGCCACCAACGGGATATCCGCTTGGCATGGTGCTGCGTGCCTGCCCGGATATTGCCGATTACGCACGAAACGGCATTTCGGGCTGGGCCGATCTGGTGGAAACGGCGAATTTGGTGCGCGGCGCCCTTGGCGTCAGTCCGGATGCGTGGAACCAGGCCTGCGAGGCGATGGGGGCGGTGGACGCAGCGATCATGGTGGCGGCGATGCTGCAGCGGGGTGAGGCGATTGCAAGCCCGGGCGGTTACCTGCGCAGCCTCACAGCCAAGGCCAACGCCGGAGAGTTCTCCATCGGACCGGTGCTGATGGCGCTGCTGCGGGGCAGGGGAGGGGCCCAGGCCAAGGCAGGGTGACCGACAGCTGCCGATTGCTTGAAGAAGTCGGTTGAGCTTGAATTGAGCGTCAAATGAGCACATATTGATCACATGGATATCAAACTACGACAGGAGCGGGTTATGACGGCTCAGAGTTTGGGAATGTCGGCGGCCCATTTCGGTGACGCCCGGTCGCCCTTTCTGTCGGCGCGGCGCGTGTCGGAACTGCTGGGTGTGACCCAGTCCGAGCTTGCCCGGCTTGTCGGTGTCGCCCGCAATACGCTGACGGCGCGGTCGGGCGCGCGCAAGGTCGATCAGGCGCTGAGCCCGGTCGTGCGCATTCTGGCGATGGCTGCCGAGATGGCGGGCGACGAAAACCGCGCTGTAATCTGGTTCAAGCATCAGCCGATCCCAGGCTGGGCGGGGAAGACGGCCTACGATCTGGTCGGCGAGGGCAAGGCCGACAAGGTTCTGGCCTATCTGGAGGCGGTGCGCTCCGGCGTTTATGCCTGAAGCTTCTACGCAGCAGGTCCGCACGCTGTGGAGAGCCTTTGTGCCGCRCTGGGCGCACATGCCGTTGTCAGGCGAGGGTGCTGCACGCTTTGGCGGACGCTGGAATCCGGTCGGTGCGTCGGCACTTTATGCCGCTTGCGAGCTTTCCACCGCCTGGGCCGAATATAATCAGGGTTTTGTCCAGCATCCGGCATTGATCGCACAGCTTGAATTGTCGGATGCGAGGCTGGCCGATCTGACTGATACCGCGGTGCTGGAGGGGCTCGGCGTTGATCCGTCGATTCACAGATGCGAGTGGCGCGCCGATCTAGACGAGGGCCGGACGCCTGAAACCCATCTGCTGCGGCAAAGGCTGCTGTCTCAGGGCTTTGAAGGTGTCGTCTACCCCTCCTTCATGTCGCCGGGCGGCAGCTGCGTTGCCTTGTGGCACTGGAACGGCGCGGGCAAGCCTTCACTGAAGGTGATCGACCCCGATCAACGCTTGCCGAAAACGCCTGTTTCCTGGCTGTGAAGCAGGTTAGCGGCCACTGCGCTGCCTAGGATGAAGCGTCCGCTTCCGGTCAAACGATCAAGCGTGCGGCTCTTCCGAGCTTGCGTTCGGCATCGTTGTAATAGGCCGAGGCCTGGTTGACCGAGCGGTGTTGCGACTGCTGCATGGCGTCGAGCAGCGGAATGCCGCGCCGGCCCGCTTCGGTGAGATAGCCCGAGCGTAGGCCATGCGCCGAAAATTCCTGGGGGTCGAGCCCGGCTTCGGCGATGCGGCGCTTGAGGATCAGATTGACCGCCTGCGGGGTCAGCGCGCGGCGCTGGAGATGGCCCCAACGGTCGATGGCGCGGAACACCGGCCCCTCGCTGAGCTGTGCCTGGGCGATCCAGTCCTTGAGCAGCGTTACCGGGCGGCCGATCAGCAACACCTCGCTGCGGCTGTCTCCGTCGGTGGTTTTGGTCCGACCGAGTTTTATCGCCACGCAGGGTATTTTTTCGCCGTCGGGGTCGTGCGGATCGGCCGGCACCGGCTCTTGTTCCATCAGTTGGTCGAGGCGAAGAGCAGCAATCTCGCTGCGCCGGCGGCCACCCGAAGCAAAGGCGGCGATCAGCAGCGCCCGGTCGCGGCCATCGACAAGACTGTCGCCGCTGCAGGTCTTCAGCACCGCCGCCAGAATGTCTGACGTGACCGCCTTTTGGCTCTTGCGCTGAGACGGCCGATCCGTGGCGCGTATGGCGAGCTTGAGCGCACTTTTGAGGCCAGGCGCGTTGAAATCTCCGAGCAGGCCGCGCCATTTGGTTAGCGTCGACCAGCTCGACAGCTTGCGCCGCACCGTAGCTGGCGCATGTGGTCTTTCCTTCACCTTAAGCAGGCCCTGGGCGACCAGGGCTGCCGCCACCTCGCTGGGCATGCCGTGGGCGGTATCGCTCAGGCGGTGGACAGGATCCCACAAATGATGGGCGACGAATTTCAGCAACAGCGTTTCCGGCGCTGGCCACGGCAGTTCCATGCCTGTTGCGGCGAGTGCCCAGGCCTCGAGATAAAACAGATCAGACGTGAGAGCCCGCAGCGAGTTTGGGCCGAGGCCCTGGCTGGCGAGGTGGCGCAAGGTTGCGACGTCGTCGTCGCTGAGGACGCCGGCGAGCTGGGTGCGGCGGTCGAACGGCAAGACGGCATCGAGCGCATCCAGCGCTTCGGCCCGGCGGGCAACGGCTTCGGCAAAGTCACGCTGGGCGTTGGAAGCTGCGGGCAGTTTGGCCATGAGGTGCCTTTTGAGCGGATTTCCTGGGCCGCGCGCGGCCATGTCTGGCACGAATTTGAGCGATTTCGACTCTGAAATCCATCATTATCGATAAGAGGTCATTATCGATATGGAAAGATCGTTCGTTTGCACCACGATGTGGCTAAAGTAAATGGCCGGATAGCTTTGTAATTGGAAAATGTATTAAGGTTAATCAATGGCTTACAAGTAGCCTCTAGGACGCCGTGCATAATCCTGGTGGGTAACCGGCGCAGATTTGGGGGCAGTGGCGCATCGCTGGGCAATTGTGAAACTCGCTTTCTCGACCGCTGCATCAGGGTGAGCGTCGGGCTCGACCCGAGATCGACATTTTCGCCGAGGAATTGACTGGCGCGATTGCCGCCGACGGTCCTTCGCAGATCCGAAGAGTTGGAATGCGACTGCCAGGGTGTCTCCCTGCGGCAACACTGCACCCCATTTCCGTGGCGCCGCGCCTGCGGTGGACGGTTTGCGCTTCTGGATTCGGCCGGATCACGACATGATTGCTTCTGATGCTGCCGACTAGCGTACGGCAGCATCGGGTACGGGGGGCTGGACTCGCAGGCTGCCAAGGGCGCCTTGCGGAGAAGGAGACGGTGCCCATGCGCGCACCCGCCCGCGGACCGCTCGTTCGACTGCGGACACGACGCTTTGCACACATCAGATTGTTTACGACAGTTGCGCTTGCAACAGCCTCTATAGTTCCGGCACACGCCCAGTCCACCGATTGGACCGGCGCGGTCTCCTCCAATTGGTTTCTGGCTGAGAACTGGACTGCCGGCTTTCCCAGGCAGACGATAGACGGAAACATCAACACGGTGACGCGGAATTCTACGGTGGTCGCGAGCCCGGGCGCGTTGGCCCGAAATCTCGCCATCGGTCAAAACGGGACGGGAATACTCGTTGTCCAAGGCGGCGGGACATTGGCCGATTCCTCCGGTGCGATCRGCAATTTACCTGGCGGGCGGGGCACGGTGACAGTGACCGGAGCGGGCTCCAACTGGTCGAATGCCGGAAACGTCGTGATCGGCGGCCAGGGCACGGGCACGCTCACAATCCAAGGCGGCGGCAGCGTGAATAGCGGCAGCAGCTCCATCGGATTGTCTCAAGGGTCCACGGGCAYGGTGACCGTGGCCGGCCCGGACTCCGTCTGGGTCAACGGAACAAGCGGCGGTCTCAATATCGGCAGTTTTGGTACGGGCACGCTCAAGGTCGAGAACGGCGGCAGAGTCATCAATGCCTCCGCCTTCGCCGCCAACATCGGCAGCGGTGCAGGCTCACAGGGCATGGTGACAGTGACCGGCGCACGCTCCACCTGGAGCAACACGTCGGGAGTTAACGTCGGCAACCTCGGCACCGGCACGCTGACCATAGCGGAGGGCGGCTTGGTCACCGGGCCTATCACGATCGCAAAGGGCGCCGGTTCGACCGGAACGCTCAACATCGGCGCGGGCGCCGGCAATCCGGCGGCGGCACCGGGCTCGCTGAGCACCGCGTCAGTCGAGTTCGGCGCCGGTACCGGCACGATCAACTTCAATCATACGGCATCGGGCTACGTCTTCGCGCCCGTTATCTCCGGTGGAGGAACGGTCAACCAGACCGGTCCGGGTACGACGATCCTGACTGGCGCCAACACTTACACGGGCGGCACCACGATCTCGGCCGGCACGCTACGGGCAGGCGCTACCGGAGCCTTCAGTCCCAATTCCAGCTTTACGGTGGGCAGCGGCGGGACGCTCGACCTGGCCGGCTTCGACCAGACCATCCCCGGGCTCATCAACCATGGCGTCGTCCGCACCGGCGGATCGCCGGCCGCCGGCAAGGGCACGGTGCTTACCGTGGCCGGCGACTATACCGCCGGCAGCACACTTGCGCTGACCACGTTTCTAGGCGCCGATGGATCTCCCTCCGACCTCCTGCTCATCGACGCCGGCACTGCAACCGGCAATACGGGGATCGTCGTCACCAATGCCGGCGGCCCGGGCTTGCTGACGCGCGCGGACGGCATCAAGGTCGTCGATACGGTCAATGGCGGCACGACCGCTGCGGGCGCGTTCAGGTTGGGCGCGCCGGTGGTGGCGGGTCCCTACGAATACACGCTCGAGCGCGGCAGCGTGACCGGCGGCAACGGCGAGGCCTGGTTTCTGCGCTCGGCGCTCGACTGCGGGCTCGTCCCGACACTGCCCGAATGCGTAGGCCCGAAACCGCCGGTGCCGCCTGATGCCGCGGTGCCGCCGAACCCGACACCGCACTTCCGCCAGGAGGTCTCGCTCTATGCGGCGATGCCTGTCGCGACCGCGATCTACGGCCGCCGTATCATCGACACGCTGCACGAACGCATGGGCGGCAACGCTCAGGCGCTCGGCCCGGGCGCGGATGGCAGCTACGACAGTTCGCCCGATGGCCTATGGGGCCGGCTGATCGGCGCTTCCGGCCGCCGCGACGGCAATCCGCTCGGCATCTATGGCGGCGGACCCGAGTTCGACTACGGCTTCGGCGCGCTGCAGGCAGGCACCGACCTCTACCGCCGGGAAAGCCAGGATGGTGGACGCGACAACGCCGGCCTCTACGTCGCCTTCGGCCATGGCGAGGTCGATGTCACCCACCAACTGCTCGGCTTCAGCTTCAAGGGCGGCAAGGACGAGTTCAATGCCTTCAGCCTTGGCGGCTACTGGACGCATTTCGGACCGGGCGACTGGTATGTGGACGGCGTGCTGCAGGCGACTTGGTACGACGCATCGATGACGGGCAGGCGTGGCCTGCGCGCCGGCGAGACCGATGGCTGGGGCCTGGCTGCATCGCTGGAGGGTGGCTATCCGTTCGATCTCGGCAATGGATGGATTATCGAGCCGCAGGCGCAGCTTGTCTACCAGACCATCAACCTCTCCGGCTTCAATGACGGCTATGCCGACGTGCGCTACAGCAATGAAGATTCACTGGCCGGCCGTATTGGCGCTCGGCTGGCGCGGAGCTGGAACCTGGAGGAGCCGCAAGGCAATGATCCCGCCAAACCTGGCGAGCCGGTACGCCAAGCCTCGCTGTGGTTACGCGGCGACTTCTGGCATGAGTTCATTGCTGAGCCGACGACCGAGTTCTCCTCCGCCAGCGGGTTCGTGCCGTTCACCGTCGACGGCTTGCAAGACAACGTGTGGAAGCTCGACCTCGGCGGCAGCTGGGATTTCAACACCGACGCGACCCTTTACGGCAATGTCGGCTACGAGCAGAGCTTCGACGGCACCGCCCACGCCTGGGAGGGCAAGCTCGGCGTCAAGCTGACCTGGTAGATGTTGACCGGGAAGGTCCGCTTCAAAACCTAACCCAAACGTTCGCATCCGCGGCGAATGTCACGTTCTGGCGCGCAGATTTGCTTCGGTTGACGGGCCGCCGCTCCATGGTGGCGCGCCCCGACCAAAAGAACGACAGTGTTGCAGGTCGATTGCTGTAGGCGATGATGGGCACGTTCGGATAGGACTGGATTTGTGGGACATAATCATCGTGCCGCTGGGGCTGCTGATCTGGTTTGGCACAGCTCTGGTGCGGGTCGAAAACCAGCGCTACGCGCTGCTGCTCTGCATGTGCCCCCGTTACAACAACGATCCGGTGGTGGTTCCCGACTGCCGCGGCGTCGAAACCCGTAGTAGCTGGACGTGGCATTTCGCTTACGGCCGTGGATTGCCTGTTCCCCTCTCTCTGGTTTCGACGCCAGTGCAGTTATCTAGCCAAGCTACACCACCCCATGGAACAGGTTCAAGAATCTGGCGCCTGCAAATTAGCCTGCTGAAAAACATGCCTGACCGTTTCTGACGTAACGTCAGAACATCTCGTCACAGTGCGCCGCGGCTTGTCGGGCCGCCAACAAATCTGCCCCAGTTACTCCTGGTGGGGGTAACCGGGGCAGATTGGGTGGCAGTGGCGCATCGCTGGGCAGAGGCATGATCTGTGGCTAATCTATCGTCAGGTGCGGTCGGCCTCGGGTTCGATGCCCGCTGCAGAAGCGGGGGTGACAAGCAGCAACGCACCTGCGAGCGCGTTGAAACGCTCGCCCGGCGTCAGCTTCAGGAAGGTCGCGTGGTTTAGGAATATTCCCGGGAGTTGCTGGCTGTCAGTGGTGACGGTTAGCCTTAGCGTTGCCCGCATATGCATGAGTGAGATACGCGCGTGCGCTCGATACGTCGTTCCTCCTGCGCTGCTGCAACAGACGCACGTTCCTCCTGACGCACCGCCTAGTTTGGTTCGTCGCCTTCGAGTATAGGTTCGCCCAAATCGGTCGCGTCCAGCCGGCGCCGCAACGGGCGCCGGCTTGTTCTCAGTTCAACGTTCGAGCCAGAGATTGGTCCAGTCGCCTTCGACACCCAGCGCATAAGGCTGGTAGTTTTGCACCGCCCCGCTGCGATATTTCGGGTTTTTGTTGGCGATCAGCGGAATGACAGGCACGTCCGCCATCACGAGCTCATCGACTTCGGACCACAACTTGCCGGTCTCTTCCGGTGTCGTGGCATTGATCGCCTTGGCGGCGATCTCGTTGGCCTTGGGGTTGTTGTAGTCGGTGTAGTTGTAGGTTTGGTGCGTGCCGTTGAAGGTAAACTGCGGCTGGAACACGGAGCGTGCCGCGCCACCTAACCATTGTGGCGTCCAACCCGCAGGTGCGATATCCCAAATGCCGTCTTTCGTATTGACCGGGTTGGTCATGAATTTGGAATAATAGTCGGCGGCGGTGACCGGGCTGAGCTCCAGCTTGATCCCGGCGCGTGCCATGCTCGCCTGAATCGTGGCGGCCGTGGTCACTTCCATATCTTTACTGCGATACGGCATCTTGAGCGTAATCCCATCCCGAAACCCGGCCTCGGCGAGCAACTTCTTCGCCTTTTCGGGATCGCCCTTTGAATCTGGCGACGGATAGAGCTCGAACTTGTGATTTCCTAGCACGCCGAGACCGAAGATGCCGCCGACTGGCTCGGCGACTGCCGAGCCGCCCCACTGCTGTGCGACCGCCGCCTTGTCGACCGCATAGGCCAGCGCCTGACGAACCCGCAGATCCTTCAAAGCGCCGTTGTTGTTGTTCGATACGGTGTTGATGAACAAGAAATTGGTATTGCCGGCTGACATGGGCACCAGTTTCTCGTCCCCGCTGGCGACAAGCGTTGCCAGGATCGCGGTCGGAACATTGATGTCATAGGCGAGATCGGCGTCGCCAGACTGCAGCTGCTGCATGATAGCGTCGGGCTGCATGCCCATGGTGATCTCAATCTCGTCCACATACGCTTTGCGGAGAGGATCGCTCTCAACATTCCAGGCGGGATTGCGCACCAGCTTGAGGCTCGTATCGGGCGTGTATTCGCCGATCGTGTAGGGACCGCTGCCGATGTAATGAGCCCGATACTCCAGGCTGTCCGGAACATAATCGAGCGTCTCGATGGGAGCTGGCGCTGAATTGGGCAGCGTCAACATGTAGATGAAATCGCCTGCCCGTTCCTTGAGCTTGAAGACGACAGTCTGCTCATCCGGTGTCTCGATGCCAGTGACGTCGTTTTCCTCGATGAATTTTTTCATCGCCGCAACGGTCGGCTCGACCTTGGCAAAGCCATCGCAGAACTCGGAAAGCCCGGAAATCAGCGCCGTAAAATAGGTGAGCGTGGCCGCTTGCATGTGCGGGTTGCACGACCGTTTGAAACCACGCTCCACGTCGGCTGAAGTTATCTGACGCGATCCCGACGGTGCATTCCACATTGCGCCCTGGCGCAATTTGAAGGTGTAAGTTAGCCCGTTATCGGTGGGTTGCGGCACATCCGTCGCGAGGTCTGCGGCCGGCTTGATCGCAAGGACCGGATCGCTGGACGCCTCGTAGCTGATCAGTTGCCGGRAAATGGCTCGCATGAGATTTTGCGTCGCAACCATGCCGGTAAGGGCAGGGTCCATGTGATCCGGCTCACCCGTGGCAAGGATGCGCAGCGTGCCACCCTTCTGTGGTTCTTGCGCCTGAACGCTACCTGCTGCGATCGCACCCGTAAGAACCGCTATGGTCCACAGCCGCATCGAATTATTCCTAACGCGCATACGCTCCTCCTCCTTGAGCACTAGCATCAAGAGCACGTTAGGTGAAAAATTGTACTTTTGCAAAAAAATTATAGTGACACAATAATTATTGCACGATAATCAAAGCACATCTCCTTGGGCGCGTGTGTGCATGCCCACCCCCTGGCCGTCGTTGCGGCAAGAAGAGCGGCATGTAGCCGGCACGCGAGGAGCTTCCGGAAATGCCACACAACCTGTAGTAAAACCATTGGAGCCACGCATGACTGAGGTCTCGACTAGCGAGCTATGGCGGCTGTCAGCTGAAGAAGTAGCGATCGGCGTGAAGTCGAGAGCCTTCTCCGCGCGAGAGGTGACTGCATCCGCGATCAAACGTATGGAGGCCGTGAATCCCAGAATTAATGCGGTTGTAGCCCACGACCCGGAACGATCTTTTGAGGCCGCGGATCGTATCGATGCGATGGTTGCCGTCGGCAAAGACCCGGGTTGCTTGGCCGGCGTTCCCGTGACGATCAAGGCCGGAATCGATCAGGTCGGGTACCCGACAACCATGGGAGTAACCTCTCACAAGGAGCACTACCCATCTGCGAACGGGACGGTCGTTGACAATTTCGAACGTGCCGGCGCCATTCCGATAGGTCGATCGAACATGCCTTCCTATGGGCTGCGATGGTTCACCGGGAACCTGCTCCATGGCGAGACTTTCAATCCCTTTGACCGCTCTCTAACTCCTGGCGGCTCATCAGGAGGCGCGAGCGCCGCACTGGCGGTGGGTATCGGTGCGATTGCGCATGGAACCGATATCGGAGGCTCGATCCGCTATCCCGCGTATGCATGCGGCGTACATGGACTAAGACCAAGTTTTGGAAGGGTGGCGAACTACAATCCTTCGTTGCCGGAACGATCTATTGGCGGCCACCTTATGACGGTTTCCGGCCCGCTGGCGCGAACGGTTGGCGATTTGAGACTGGCATTGGAAGCCATGGCGCAGGAGGACGTTCGTGATCCGTGGTGGGTGCCTGCGCCGCTGCTGGGGCGCCCACTTCCCAAACGTGTTGCGCTGTGCGTGGCGCCTGACGGCCTGCAAACTGAACAGCCGGTCATTGACGCCTTGTTTGATGCGGCTGACCGATTGCGTGACGCTGGATGGACAGTCGAGCAAGTGACGCAGACTCCTCCGTTGCGTGACGCCGCGAAGATGCAAGTAAAACTCTGGCTCGGTGACGACTATGAGGCGATGGTCAGGACCGCCGAGGTCGAGGGCGATCCGGGAGCGCTGACGATGCTGAAAGGACAGCGGGAGGCTGTTCGCGATCTCACCTTGGCGGGTTTCGCCGAACTATTCAAAGTGAGAACGGACTATCTGCGCAGATGGCAATTGTTCTTCGAACGCTATCCCGTGCTGATGCTTCCAGTTTCGGCGCGTCTACCCTTCCCGAGTAATTTGGATATGGGCTCTGAAAGCGATTACCTGTCCGTCTGGGAAGCGCAGATTCCGCAGCTCGGTCTTCCCTTCATGGGCTTGCCTGGACTAGCAGTGGCCACTGGAATGCACGGACAGTCGCCTGTCGGTATCCAATTGACAGCGGCGAGATTCCGCGAGGATGTCCTTCTCGATGCTGCCGAGGACATTGCAAATCGAGGAACATCACTATCTCCAATCGACCCCGTTTAGGGGCGCTGGAGAGCCAGTGAGGGACTTGTAATTTGCAACCAGCGGCGCTCGCCCGCGTCCCAAAGCGCGCGCCGCGTGAACGCGTCGATCTGAAGCCCAGCATCCCTGTCGGGAAACGGACCGACATCATACGAGAATCAAAAAAGAGGGCGCAGCGCGCAAATTGCGTCTGCGCCCATGGAATAATTTAGCTTAGTACGTCAGTCGAAAGGCGATTATTTCAGCTTGAACGAATCCGCACTGCACGCGCCGAGTGTGTTGGGATCATATTTGCGCCAATCGTCGATGCTCAGCATGCCAACGCAACGGTCCCTTCGCCGATGGTATCGCTTGAATCTCTGATGGTTGCCCACCGAATTGGTTTGTCACAAAGGTTGCTACCTTTGTTCAGCGAGAAAAACGCGTCGGCGTTCAGCACCTGATAAACGTCTCCTCTGAATTTCGTATCAGGTTCACTGTCGCTTTTGCGCTCGCCCGAGTACTGCAGCTTCATTTCGCCTTTCAACGAGGAAAAAGTGTGCTGCTGTGCTGCTGAGCTTCATTGTTTCGCCCAACGATGCCGAAGTACCATCAGACACCGCGAAATAGGCACGGGCGCTGTCAGTTGGCAATGCTTTCCCATTCGATTGGGCAACGGCGCCATGTGCCATGAACGCATTCAGCGAGGCAGCGGCAAGTAAGTTAATGTCGGCGACGTGTCATGGGTGTCCATCCTTAGCATTGCGGATGCGCATTGTTGCATCACCATAATAAAGCGCGTCTGAGAAGAACTAAAGTGACAACAGATTCAATGCTTAAGATATTCTTTTAGTCACAAGCGCATCGGCTCTTTAGCCCCCTCCAGAGATTAGATTATTCAAAAGGCTCTGTCGGACCCTTCGCGGGGTGCGTGAACCAGCGCGGCCCTTCCTCGGTCATGAAGATGTGGTCTTCCAGCCGAATTCCGAAGCGCCCGGGAACAACGATCATCGGTTCGTTTGAGAAGCACATGCCCGGGCGAAGCGGCATTTCATTGCCGCGCACGATGTAAGGCTCTTCGTGTATCTCCAGCCCGAGGCCGTGTCCGGCCCTGTGCGGGAGGCCAGGCAACCGGTAATGCGGGCCCAGGCCATGGTGCATGAGCACGGCGCGCGCTGCTTCGTCGAGACTGTGGCAAGGGGTATCGAGGTGCGCGCTGTCGAAAACCGCCTGCTGCGCCTCCCGCTCGATCCGCCAGATCCGCGTGTAATCGGCGTCCGGCTCGTCGAGCATGTAGGAACGTGTCAGATCGGAATGGTAACCCTCGATCCGCGCGCCGGTATCGACCAGGATTGGTTGGCCTGCCTCCAGCACCTGATCGTCGTCGGCGCCATGCGGCAGGGACGTCGCCTCCCCAAACGATACGATGCAGAAAGTCGAGCCGCCCGACGCTCCCAGCGCCCGGTGCTGTTCGTCGATATAGCGCACCACCTCCGATGCGCGGACACCCGGCGTCAGGATCGCATGGGCGCGTTTGTGCACCTGGAGTGTCAGGCCCATCGCATATTGGATCAGCGCGATCTCCGCGGCTGACTTGCAGCGCCGCAGGTCGCGAATGAGGCGCGTGCCGTTGGCAAGCCGTTCGCTCCCCAGGCTCTCCACCAGCGCATGGTAGATGAACAGCGGCAGCGCATCGTCCAGTCCGACGCGGCCGGTGGAACCGACAAGGGCCCGCACCAGCGCGGCGGGGCTCTCTTCTTCCTCCCAGGTTGCGATGTCCCCGGCCAGATGYGGCAGCGTCTCCACTCGGCTGCGCTCGAAAGCCGGAACGATGTAGGTGAGCCCGGCGGGCGTCACCAGCGCTCCCAACAGCCGTTCGCTTTGGTGCCAGACAAGGCCAGTAAAGTAGCGCAGGCTCTCGGTCGGGCCGAGCAGCACGGCGGCGAGACCGGCCGCCTCCATGCTCTCGCGCAACTTTTGCAGCCGCCGCTGTCTTTCGGCAACGGAGATCGGCGCCGGGCGGATGGGGAAAGCCATATCAACTCCTGGGTCAGGGCGCGGACTCGATGCCCTGCTTGCAGGCATTGAACGCGTGGTCAAACATCGATACATGACGAGAAGGAGCAAGCGGATTTATGATCCCGCCGCTCCATAGTCTGAACTTCAAGCTTCCTGTTCAAGCGGCACTCGCGTCCGCTTGCCATCGCCGGCGGGCCTGTCCTGCCGGCGTTCCGCGATGGTGCGGGTTTGCTCGATCAGGAAAGGCAGCGTTTCCGGCTGCACCAGGTCGGCGAGCGTGTCCCTGACACGGTCATGGTAGTCGTCGAGCCAGCGCACCTCGTCCAGGCTCAGCCGTTTCAGGTCGGCCATCGCAAGATCGATGGGGACGAGGGTGAGCGAGGCAAAGCGGCAGAAACGGGCTCCGTCGGCGACCACCTCGACCTGGTTTTCGACGCGCATGCCGAAGGCGCCTTCGCGGTAATAGCCTGGCTCGATCGTCATAATGTTGCCTGGCACGAGGCCGTACAGGTTCGGTCTCTTGTCCAGTCGGTGCGGACCCTCATGCAACAGCAGATTGTRGCCGACTCCATGGCCGGTGCCATGGTCATAGTCCAGACCCGCATCCCAAAGCGCGCGCCGCGCGAACGCGTCGATCTGATGGCCTTGCGTCCCTATCGGGAAACGGACCGAAACCAGCGACAAGAACCCTTTCAGAACGGCCGTGTAGGCCACTCGCATGTCGCTACTCGGTTCGCCGAACATTAGTGTCCGCGTCAGGTCGGTGGTGGCGGTCAGATATTGCCCGCCTGAATCGATCAGGTAGGGCGCCTGGCCGTCGATGGCGGCATTGGTCGACGGCTTCGCCGCATAGTGGCACATCGCGGCGTTGGCGCCGGCCGCGGAGATGGTGCGGAAGCTTGGTTCCAGGAAACCTTGCCGTCCTCTGCGGAAGGCCAGCAGTTGCGCTTCCGCCTCCAGTTCGGTCAGCGGGCTGACCGCATGCTGCCGTCGGCTGGCCTCCTTTGTCACCCACGCCAGGAAATCGGTCATCGCCACGCCGTCCTCGACATGGCTATTGCGATAGCCCTCGAGTTCGGCCTCGGTTTTGGCCGCCTTCGCCAGCGTAACTGGGCTGGTCTGCGCGGCAACGCGGCCGCCGCCGGCCAAAACCCGGGCGCGCAGCGCGTGCGGCGCGAAATCCGCATCGATCATCGCTGTTCTCGTTGCCGAAATCTCGGCGATCCGTTCGAGGAAGCGTTGCGGCGAGGCTAGCCGCACATCGGCGATTTCGTAGGCGCTCGGGTCGTTGCCGAGCTTGCGGCTGTCGACAAACCATTCGACCGCTCCGTCGGCGCCAAGCGCGAGGAACGAGTGTGGCACCGGATTCATCTCGACATCCGAGCCGCGCACATTGAGCAGCCAGGCGATGTTGTCGGGCAGCGTCTCGATCAGCCAGTCGGCCCCCATCTCGCGCAGTTGCCCGGCGATGCGCCGGCGCTTGTCGATGGAGGTCTCGCCGGTGGCTTCCACCGGCATTGCACGGATCTTGCCGAGCGGCGCCGGCGGCCGGTCGTCCCATATCGCGTCGAATGGATCGCGATCGAGCTGGACAATCGATGCGCAGCGCCCGGTCAACGCCGCCTCCAGCCTGTCATGCAGAATGAAGGTGGTTTTCATGCCATCGACGCCGATGCGCCAGCCTGGCTGGGCCGCCTCCCCAAACCACTGGTCGATCGGCTGGTCGCGAAGATGGCGCAGTTCGAAGGCATCGAGATCGACTTCGCCTCGAGCCTGGATCTGGTAGCGTCCGTCGACAAAGAGCAGCGCTTTGTCGCGCAGGATCAGCGCCAGCCCGGCAGAACCGGTGAAGCCTGTGATGAAGGCGAGGCAAGTGTCATGCGGGGCGGTGATCCCGCTCTGATACGCGTCGTTACGAGGCACGATGAGCCCGTCCAGGCCGGCATTCGCCATCCAGTTGCGCAAGCGGCCGAGGCGGTCCGTCATTTCATTCATTGTCGATGTCATGAGTGTGATTTCGCTGTTGCGTCCTATGCGACCGTCCGCGGCCCGCCCTTGTCTCGAACCATGTCGACCAGGCGGCGAAACACCGTTCCGGCCTGTTTGATGCCGTCATGCTCGAACTCGTTGGTGATCCAGAAGTCGAGATTGCCGACCTGCCTCGCCGTCTGCAGAGAGAGGTCCGCATCGACGAACATGTCGTCATGGTAGATGATGGCCAAAACCGGAATGTCGTTTTCGGCAAGACGTACCGTATCGTAGAGCGGGCCGTGAAGCCGGCGCTGGGCAAGAACGTCGACGCCGGCTTTGAAAGGACGCAACCCAGCGATTTCCTCGAACATCCAAGGATAAATCATCTCGCCGGTGAAAAGCAGCGGGCGCCTGTCTTCGGCAAATGAAGGGAAATCGCCGCGCAGCCGCTCGGCCGACCAATTCGTCGTTCCCTCGCCCTGGATATAGGCCGCCTCATGCAGGGTGGCGAACAGCGGAGCGCCGCGAAACGCGGTCAGGTTCATGACGCTGGACAGGAAGAAATCGGTCAGCCGGTCCTTATCTCGTGTGGCGAAAGCCTCGTCGAGCAGCCAGTGGATGTTTTCGAACCCTGGCCCCATGCCGAGATCAAGGCCGACCGTCTGCAGACGCCTGACGGTGAGTTGGTCGCCATCAGGCAAACGGACATCGTTGCCGGCGATGAAGTCAGCGATTGCGGCCAGTTGTTTTGCGTCTTCCGGATAGCGTCGAAAATAGCCAGCATTCTTTGCCGCCACGCGCGGATAGGTTCTGCGATAGACCTCGTCAGCCGAAGGCACGAGGCTGGGTAACCCGCCAGCAACATAACAGGCAGAAAGTCCTTCGGGAGCCTGGCTAAGGTAGGTCATTGTAATGAAACCGCCGAAACTCTGCCCGAGTGTCTCCCAACGCCCTCCGCCGAAAAGCGTCTTCCGAATGTGCTCGCAGTCGGCGACGATGGAGTCGGCGCGGAAATGGGCGAGATAGTCGGCTGCCGCTTCGCCATCGACGAAGCCCGCGATGGCGGCGGCTTCCACGGGTGTCGAACGCCCTGTGCCGCGCTGGTCGGGCAGGACGACGCGATGCGTCTTCAGTGCCTCGGCCAGCCAGGCCGGCGAACCGCGCGTCGGGCGCGGCGACTTTCCGCCAGGCCCGCCCTGCAGGTAGCACAGGATGGGCAAGTTTTCCGATCGGCGCACCGGGTCGACGATTTCGCGCGCGAACACCTCGATGGCTGTACCTTCCGGCTTCGACCAATCGAGGGGAACCGCAAGCTTGTGGTCGCGCACCAGCATTCCGGGGATTGTGTATTCACTGACAGCCATTGGAAATCTCAACGCACACGTGGATCGAGGAAGAGGTAAAGCAGATCGACAATGATGTTGGCGGCAACGATGAACACGCCACCCAGCAACACGACGCCGATGATAATGGGACGGTCTTGGTTGTTGACGGCCTGMACCGCCAGCGCGCCGACGCCCTGCAGGCCATAGACCTGTTCAATGACGATTGCGCCGCCCAGCAGAAGCGCGATGTCGGCGCCCAGTTGCGTGACCAGGGGCGTGAGCGCCGCGCGCATGCCGTGCCGCCAGACCACAGTGCGTTCGCTGGCACCTTTGGCACGGGCGGTACGAATGTAGTCCTCGCCCATGACCTCAAGCATCTGTCCGCGCGTGAGCCGGGCGTAGATGGCTGCCATGGTGAGGGCAAGCGTCGTCCAGGGCAAAACCAGATGCCAAGCCCAAGTCGCGGGATTCGAGGTCAACGCTTTGTAGCCACCGGCCGGAAACAGCGTGAAGCCGGATTGCTTGGGCAGGAAATAAAGCAGGTAGAGCGACATCATGCCTAGAACGAAGGTCGGGAAACTCAGACCCACCAAGATGAACGCTTGTCCGAAACGGTCGCGCAGGCTACCTGCGTGGCGCGCCGAACTGATGCCGATGGGTATGCCAATGGCAAGCCAAAGCAGAACCGCACCCGCCACCAGCGAGACCGTCGCCGGAATCCGACGCAGAATAATGTCCGCGACCGGCTGCTGGTTACGGTAGGAGAACCCGAGATCGCCGGTAACGGCGTTGGCGACGAAGCGGCCATATTGCTCAAGGATCGGCTGGTCGAGGCCCAGATTCTTCCATATGAGCTGGATCTGGGCTTCGGTTGCCTTATCACCGGCAATCATGCGTGCCGGATCGCCGGGCGCGACAAAAAACAAAAAGAAGACGAAAGCGCTGAGTGCAATCATGACGCCGGCACCAAAGAGGATGCGTCGACCGAGAAAACCGATCATCGTTTCGTGGCTCCCTTTGCCTTCTTCCTGAGACTGCGTGCCGTACGGGCGCTTTTCGGATCGAGCGCATCGCGCAAGCCGTCACCGAGAATGTTGAAGGCCAGAGTGGTCAAGAGCAAAGCAATGCCTGGCACGAACACCATCCACCACGCGATCAGGTAGAGTGAATTGGAGGATGCGTCCGCCAACATGCCGCCCCAGCTTGGCGTCGGCGGCACGATGCCCATGCCGAGGAAGGAAAGCGTCGCCTCGAAGACGATCGAGCTGGGAATCTGCATGGTCGTGTAGACGATGATCGGCACCGACAGATTGGGCAGGATGTCGACGACCATGATGGACAGCGGACGAGCCCCCAGCGACCGGCTTGCCTGGACGAAATCCTGCCTGCTCAGCGAAATGACCTGGCTACGGATGACGCGCGCCATCGGCGCCCAGCTGAAGAACACAATGACGATCACACTGAGCAAGAGACTAGGGCCGAATGCCGAAACCAAGGCCAGCGCGCACAGCAAAAACGGCACGCTCATGACAAGGTCTGTAAGCCGACTGAGACAGGTGTCGACCCAGCCGCCGAAATAGCCTGCGGTTACCCCGACGATGACCGCAATCGTCGAGGCGGCTAACGAAGCCAGAACGCCAACAAGCAGTGACACGCGCGCGCCGTAGGCGAGCCGTACCAAAACATCACGACCAAGCTGATCGCTGCCGAACCAGAAGTCCGCGCTTGGTCCCACCGGGATGCCCATCGGCGTGAGGCCGATGTCGCGGAACTGCTCGATCGGTGAATGGCCGGTCAGGGCGGCAATGGTAGGCGCGGCTATTGCCAGCAATACTACGGCAACGATCACGCCAACCGCCGCCATGCTGGCACTGTCGCGCCGCAAACGCCGAAGCGTGAGCTCCAGTGAGCCACGCTGAATGACCTCGGCTTCCGTGATACCAATTTGCGATACGATTTCACTCATAGCGCTGCCATCCGGGTTTCGCGAAGGATGCGGTCTGGCGCGCCCGTCAGGGTCGGCGGAACATTTGTCGCCGCCAGAAGAGTTCGCGTGTATGGATGCTGCGGATCGGCAAACAGTTGTTCCGAGCTTGCCAGCTCAACGATGCGTCCGCCCTGCATGACGGCGATGCGGTCGCACACATGCCGAACGACCGAGAGGTCATGCGAAATGAACAGATAGGTCAGGTCGAGTTCGCGCTGCAGGCGTCGCAGTAGGTTCAGAACCTGCGCCTGCACCGAGACATCGAGGGCCGAGACGGGCTCGTCGCAGATGATCAGCGACGGGTTGAGCGCCAGTGCCCTCGCAATGCCGATGCGTTGCCGCTGGCCGCCGGAGAACTCCGAGGGAAACCGGTTGTAGTGTTCGGGGTTGAGGCCGACGATCTCCATCAGATGCCGTACCTTGTGTTTGCGTTCCTCGCCGTAGGCTTCTCCATGGAGGCGAAACGGATCGCCGATGATGGACCCGACACGGCGGCGCGGATTGAGCGAGCCGAAAGGATCCTGAAAGACAAGCTGTACGTTCTTGCGCATCTCGCGCCAGCGGGCGCCATCCAGCGCGCCGATGTCTTCTCCGCGCAATTTGACCGAGCCGCTGGTAGCGCGGGTCAACCCCGCAACGACACGCGCGAAGGTCGATTTTCCGCAACCGCTCTCCCCAACCAGACCGACCGTCTCACCCTTGGCAACGGTTAGATCGATTCCCTTGAGAACATCGAGGGTTCGGCGCTGGCCGAAGAAGTTGCCGATCTGGTAGCTCAGATGCACGTCCCTTGCCTCAACAATCGGCTCAGCGGCGTTGGTCTGGTCCGGCACTGTTACGATCGGCCGCGCGACTGCAGGCTCGATGTCTGCCCCATGCTCTCGCCAACATAGAGACTCTACACCGTCGCTGTAGAGCCTCAGGGGTGGTGGCTCTGAGGTGCAATTTGCCAGTGCGTCATTGCATCGTGGTGCGAAAACGCAGCCAGCGGAGGGGGCGAGCAGGCTGGGCGTCCGCCCTTTGATCGGGACGAGATCCGAGCCCGGCTGGCAATTGGCGGGGGACGATTTAAGCAGACCGCTCGTGTACGGGTGAACAGGCGAGCGGAAAACGGCAGCGCTCTTGCCGTACTCCATGCGATTTCCGGCATACATGACCATCACGTCATCGGCCACGCTCGACAGCAGGCCGAGGTCATGCGTGATCAGGATCACTGTCGTGCCGAGTTCCTTGCGCATGGCGTCGAGCAGCGCGACGATCTGGGCCTGAACGGTGACGTCGAGTGCGGTCGTCGGTTCGTCCGCGATCACCAGGGACGGTTTTAGAATGAGCGCCATGGCGATCATTACGCGTTGGCGCATGCCGCCCGAGAACTGATGCGGATAATCATCCAGCCGATCGGCCGGGGAAGGGATACCGACCTTGCCGAGGATGTCGACGACGCGCGAGCGCGCGTCGTGGCGATCGATCTTCTCGTGCAGATAGAGCGCTTCTGCGATCTGCGCGCCGATCGTGTAAAAGGGGTGCAGGCTGGAAAGCGGATCCTGGAAGATCATGCCGATGCGTCCACCGCGCAGCTTGCGTGCCTCTTCCTGCGCAAGCCCGATCAGATTGCGCCCTTCGAACAAGGCCTCGCCGCTGATGTCCGCGTTGGGCAGCAGACCAACGATCGCCTGGGTGAGCACGCTCTTGCCCGAGCCTGACTCCCCTGCAATGCCGAACAGAGAGCCCTGCTTGACCGAAAATGAGACGTTGCGGACGGCATGGACGACGCCGTCCTCGGTCGGAATATCGACCGTTAGCTGCTTGACTTCAAGAAGTGCCACGTTCTAACCCTTTTGTACTGGATCGGAAGCCGGCGCCGCAACGGGCGCCGGCTTGTGCTCAGTTCAACGTTCGAGCCAGAGATTGGTCCAGTCGCCTTCGACGCCCAGCGCATAAGGCTGGTAGTTTTGCACTTCCTCGCTGCGATACTTCGGGTTCTTGTTAGCGATCAGCGGAATGACAGGCACGTCCGCCATCACGAGCTCATCGACCTCGGCCCACAACTTCCCGGTCTCCTCCGGTGTGGTGGCGTTGATCGCCTGTGCGGCAATCTCATTGGCCTTGGCGTTGTTGTAGTCGGTGTAATTGTAAGTCTGGTGCGTGCCGTTGAAGGTAAACTGTGGCTGGAACACGGAGCGCGCCGCGCCCCCGACCCAATCCGGCGTCCAGCCAACGGGCGCGATGTCCCAGGTGCCTTTCTTGGTGTTGATCGGATTGGTCATGAACTTGGAGTAGTAGTCGGCGGCAGTGACCGGGCTGAGCTCAAGTTTGATGCCAGCGCGTGCCATGCTGGCCTGGATCGTAGCGGCGGTGGTCGCCTCCATATCCTTGTTGCGATAAGGCATCTTGAGCGTAATCCCATCCCGAAACCCAGCCTCGGCGAGCAACTTCTTCGCCTTTTCGGGATCGCCCTTTGAATCCGGTGACGGATAGAGCTCGAACTTGTGATGACCGAGCACGCCAAGACCGAAGATGCCGCCGACCGGTTCGGCGACCGTCATGCCGCCCCATTGCTGTGCGACCGCCGCCTTGTCGACGGCATAAGCCAGCGCCTGACGGACCTTAAGGTTCTTCAACGCGCTGTTGTTGTTGCTAGATACGGTGTTGATGAACAAGAAGTTGGTGTTGCCGGCCGACATCGCGGTTAGCTTCTCGTCGCCATTGGCGACAAGCGTCGCCAGGATCGCGGTCGGAACATTGATGTCATAAGACAAATCGGCATCGCCTGCCTGCAACTGCTGCATGATGGCGTCGGGCTGCATGCCCATGGTGATCTCGATCTCGTCCACATACGCTTTGCGCAGAGGATCGCTCTCGGCCTTCCAGGCCGGATTGCGCACGAGCTTGAGGCTCGTATCGGGCGCGTATTCGCCGATCGTGTAGGGACCGCTGCCGATGAAATGGGCGCGGTACTCCGGACTGTCCGGAATGTACTCCAGCGTCTCTACCGGCACCGGTGCAGGCATTGGCAATGACAGCATGTAGATAAAGTCTCCGGCCCGCTCCTTGAGCTTGAAGACGACGGTGTTGTCGTCTGGGGTCTCGATGCCCTTCACATCGTTTTCCTCGATGTACTTCTTCATCGCCGCGGCGGTCGGTTCGACCTTGGCGAAGCCATTACAGAATTCGGTGAGACCCGAGACTAGCGCCGTAAAATAGGTGAGCGTTGCAGCCTGCAGATGCGGGTTGCACAGACGCTTAAAGCCACGTTCCACATCCACGGAAGTGATCTGGCGCGCGCCCGACGGCGCGTTCCACTCGGCGCCCTGGCGCAGTTTGAACGTGTAGATCAGGCCATTGTCGGTCGGTTGTGGCACTTCTGTCGCCAGATCGCCAACAGGCTTGATCGCGACGGTCGGGTCGTTCGAAGCCTCGTAGCTGATCAGTTGCCGGGAAATGGCCCGCATCAGATTGTTGGTCGGAACCATACCCGCAAGTGCTGGATCCATGTGATCCGGCTCGCCGGTGGCGAGTATTCGAAGTGTGCCGCCCTTCTGCGGCTCCTGCGCCTGCACGTTTGCTGTGAGGGTGCCTGCCAGCACCATCGCAGCCCAAATCGGAATTGGCCTTTTATGAATGCGCATTCGCTCCTCCCTGAGCACCAGCGTGAATGCCCAACATCTGTCATAAAAACCCAAGCCAGGCAAAAGAAATTTAAGCTGTTGTGAAATTTTTATAGTGTGGAAAAATACTTTATGAGTCTGGCGAACAATCGGGTATCAGCTCATTAATCGACTTCACTAAGGGCGCGCCGCATAGTTGCCAGTGGCCGGGCGCACGATGGATTTCAAGATGGTTTCGCAACCAAGCACCGAGCAAACGGACGCGGCCGATCAGCTTACGCAGGCATCGCTCGGGAAAAAAATCCGCAAGCGGCGTCGTGCCCTTGAAATGACGTTGCAGCAGGTGTCAGAAAAGGTGGGATTGTCGATCGGTTTCCTGTCGCAAGTCGAACGGGGCATGTCGACGCCATCCCTGTCTTCGCTCTGCAACATCGCCGATGCGCTTGGGACCAACATCGACACCTTCGTCCCAGCGCCACGCCAAACGGCTGCCGTTTCTCGCCAGGGAGAACGCGAAACGTTCAATCTGGGGGACATCAGCCGGAGCTACGAACTTCTGGGCCGCGGGTTTCCCGGCGCCCAGCTGCATCCTTCCCTGGTCCGTCGTCCCGCAGGGCATATGTCCGAGATCATGCGCAACGAAGGCGAAGATTTCGTCTATATCCTTGAAGGCACCATGCTCCTTGAAGTGGATGGAGAACGTCACATCCTGAACAAGGGGGATTCGATGMATTTTCAATCTCATCTCCCGCACCGGTCTGCGACATTGGGCAACGAGACAACACTGGAACTGTGGGTTCGCACGTTGCCGTTTTTCCCCAACGGTCGCGAGGACGACCAGTCGGATCAGTAATCGACAAGCGGTCTCGCGCAGATACACGCGGCTTGAGAAGCATGCACTTTGCAACCGGCAACGCGAGAAGGGGATGTCTGGTCAGCGCACGGGCCACTTGGGACCGCCAAAGCAACAATACCGACGCGCGAGTGTGTTGCCAGCTCCATATCCGCGAGGGTCGCTTTCACGGAAGCGAACGTGGTGCCTGCTTCAGGCAGCACAGACGTGGGGGGCATGTGGCGCGCCGAACCATGATCGAGCGCAGCGCCAGGTCCCTGCGCGGTTGAAGTTGAGAGCATATTCAGCGGAGGGATCCAGCCCAGCCGCAAGTGGGGTCGATTGTGGCGCGTCATGACGACAGGATCGACCGGGTGTGCGAGAGCGATGCGAACCGTTGGGGCCGAGATGTTTGACGGCCATGGGAGCACTGAGTTCGTTCGCCAAATCCCAGAGGCCTGAGCCTAAAACCGGCGCTTCACAGGGTATGCCGTATCCAATTTCTCTAGTAGCTCGCTGACAAAGCGTTTATTTCGTGGCGTGGCGCTTGGCGACCTTGCCGGCCGTCATCGTCGTTGATGCTGCCTTCAATCCCATCTCGATGAGGTCGCCGGTGCGCCGATAATGTTCGGCGAGCAGCTTGACCGCGCCTCCGCCATCGCGCTGCAGGGCTGCGGTCATCAGCGCGGAATGGTCTTTCATGATGTTTCTTGGTCCGCCCCGCAGTTCGCTCGACAGCACCGGCCGGCGATAGCGCTCCGTCCTGGTATAAAGTTGGGCAGCGATCTCGAGCAGCGCGGCTGAACCGCAGGCCGAGATCAGCGCATGGTGAAAGCCTTGGTGCCGATCCTCCAGAGCCTGGTCGAAGGCGCCTGGTGCCATTGCCGTCTCCGGCTCGTGCCTGGCGATGACCTTGCTGAATGCGTGGAAGGCGGCGACCACCTGCGCTTCCCAGTCGTCGTTGCCGAGGCTTACGGCCCGTTGCAGCGCCTCGGATTCGACAAGAATACGAATGCCGATGACATCCCACATCTC
>NZ_JBFUIP010000036.1:0-40986 GCF_056401815.1 Aminobacter sp. P4_D5
AGAGCACTGTCGATCTCGGCTCCCTCGGACCGGTCGGCAGATCGGCCACCGAAGTCCGCTCCCGCCATTTGGCGACGGTCTTCTGGTTGATTCCGTAGCGTTTCGCCAGCGCCCTCAGGCTCTCTTGACTATGCTGTATCGCTCGACGGACCGCCTCTGTCGTCGTGGCGCTCCCATGAAGAACCTGGCCCATAGTGCATCCCCTGTTTCGGCCAACAAGGATGCCCCATCAAAGCCTGGGATCAAACAGCTAGGTAACGGCAACGCTCTACGCAAAGCCCGCGACAGCGTTCTTCGTTGACAGGGAAAAAGATGGGAGGAGAATGAGTTTTCTCGTTCTCCGACGCGTCGCCCTCCAACAGAAGGACGCCCACGATGACGATCGCAAGGAAACTTCAAGACTACATGGCCGGCAAGGGCATCCACTACGATACCGTTGCCCATCACCGAACCTCGACCAGCAGCCAGACGGCGCAAGCAGCCCATGTTCCAGGCCGCAGGCTCGCCAAATCGGTGCTGCTCCACCATGAAATGGGCTACGCCCTGGCGGTGGTTCCGAGCAGCCACCGGGTCGAGCTCAACACGCTGCAGGACGTGATCGACAAGCGTCTCGGCTTGGCCTCCGAAGACGAGGTCGGCCAGCTGTTCAACGACTGCGACATCGGCGCCGTGCCGCCGGTGGGGGCAGCCTATAACGTGCCGGTGATCCTCGACGAAAGCTTCGGCGCGGAAGGCGATGTCTATTTCGAGGCTGGCGACCACAAGACTCTGGTGCATGTCACGGGCGGCGACTTCCGCAACCTGCTGCAAGATGCGCGCATCGCACGTTTCAGCCATCCGGCATGATCAAGCATCCGCCCCATAAAAGGGGCGGGTGGCGTTCTTTGGTTTGATGGCAAAGCCGACGGCTGGATAGGCCGCCGGCTTGAACGAAGTCAGGTTGTGCGCTTGCGCGACTTCGTGACCGGTGCTGGGGCCGGCTCGATCAGCTTGCGGTAGAGGTGCCAGGTCGAGTGGCCGAGCACTGGCAGGACGATCGCCAGGCCAACGAGAAGCGGTATCGACCCGACAACCAGGGCCGCGGCCACGATCAGGCCCCAGAGCAGCATCGGAACCGGGTTGGCCATGATCGCCCGCGCCGAGGTCTCGACCGCCGCATAGGCGCCGATGTCGCGATCAAGCAGCAGCGGGAAGGCGATGACCGTCGTGCTCAACGCGATAAGGGCAAAGACAAGGCCGATGAGGTTGCCGAGGATCATCAGCGTCCAGCCGCGCTGGGTGGTCAGCACGTCGTTGATGAAGCTGGAGTAGGTCGCGGGTGCCGTGTCGCCATAGAGCCAGGCGTAAAGCGCGTGAGCGGTCAAAAGCCAGGCCACGAACAGGGCCATCAGCATGATGCCGAGGACGGCGATGGCCGGCATGGCGGGCGATTGCCTGACCTCGAAAGCATGCTTCCACGAGGTGTCGAGGTTTTTCTCGCGCCTGCGGCTGATCTCATAAAGGCCGATTGCCGCGAATGGTCCAAGTAGCGCAAAGCCGGTCACCAGCGGGTAGATCAGCTGCAGCGCGTTGCCGCCTGAGGTCCATGTGATGAGGAACACGCCTACGACCGGATAGATCAGGCACAAAAAGACATAGTGCGAGGGTTTGTTCCAAAAATCTTCAAATCCCCGTCGGAGCGCGTCAAAGACATCCGAGACGCCAATGCGACGTATAGCGGGATGTTCGACGTTGCTGCCAGTGCCTGCTGCGTAGACGTGGAAATTTGCCATGAACCATTCCTCCGGGATCGGGTCCGGTTGGGGTCGCGGCTCGCGGTGCTGCCGTCCAGCGTGTCTGGTCACGCGAAACCGCGACCTGCACCGCCCGGGAGCATACTATTCATCTCAGGGTTTGTCGCCCCTGCGGCGCCGCGCATGCCTCAACAACGCGCGGCGAGGCAGCACTTTGAATACGTCTTTTAGATGTGCTGGGAGATGTGCTGGCATCGAGATGCCGCAGCGGAATGGCGCATGGCGCGTTTGTTTGCGCAGCGCTAATATCGTTCGCGTCGACGGGAAGCGCCGGCCAGAGTGAGGAGATAGCCATGAGACTGACCGCATGGGGCGCACAAGCCCTTCTTGCAGCTTCGGTTCTAGCCACAAATCCGGTTCATGCGGCGGGCGACGCGGCCGCCGGCAAAAAAGTCTTCACCAAATGCATGGCCTGCCATGAGGCGGCGGTCGAAAAAGACAAGGTCGGCCCATCGCTGCATGGTGTCATCGGCCGCACCGCAGGCACACTGCCGAGCTTCCAGGCGAAATATTCCGACGCCATGAAAAAGGCCGGTGCTGGCGGTCTCGTCTGGGATGAGACCAACATCGCTGCCTATATGAAAGCTCCGAAAGACAAAGTGCCCGGCAACAAGATGGCCTTTCCCGGTCTCAAGGACGATACCGACATCGCCAATGTGATTGCCTATATCGAAGAGGTGTCGAAGTAGCGAAGCCGCACAAGCAGCCACATTTTTCTTCGGACTGGATGATCGCTTGCCAGGTCGCCATGTGGCCGGAAGAGCTTTTGCCGATTTGCCGGTGGTAGCGTGCCCCTGATCAGGGAAGTGCGTCACGCATCGTGCCCGCAAGATGTAAGTTTCTATGCTTGCCGCGAAGATTTTAACTTGCTAACATTGTATGAAATCGGTATCGCTTAGTTATACTGCGTACACTGGTTTTAATTCACTTAGTTATCATTGCCTTCTCTTGGAGGGGAAACTGCGGCTTGCTTGGGGGGGCTAGGCAGCCGCATCATTTCCTTTGGTGGTTTTCTCTCAGTCCGGCGCGTCGAAATCGGGCGTCACAGCTGCGATGTTGTAGGCTTCAAGGCGCGCAACCGGGGCATCCGCGGCATCGAAACTCRGGATCGTTGCAGTCCCTGGCGTCACAGGAACGACACGCGAAGGCGGCAGGCCGAGGAAGGCGTGGCAGGCCGCGCGGATGACGCCGCCATGGACAATGGCAAGCGTGTCGCCATTGCACTTCCTCAAACAGTCCCTCAATCCTTCAACGATGCGGGCGCAGAAATCCGCCCAAGGCTCGCCCTTGTCGGGCGTAAACGTGCCGGCGCGCCAGGCCAGATATTCGTGTGGCCGCTCCGCCTCGAGCTCGTGCTTGATGCGCCCGGTCCAGTTGCCCATGTCGATCTCGCGCAGCCGCGGGTCGAGCGGGGCGTCGCCATAGCCGAGCAGGTGTGCCGTCTGGCGCGTACGGCCAAGGTCGGAAACGACGACCTGATCAGGCGCCATGGCCTTGGCGAAGGTAGCGAAACGCTGGACCTGCTTGATGCCGCGTGGCGACAAAGGCGCGTTGTCGTGGCCCTGGAGCCTGTGTTCGGCATTCCAGGTGGTCTCGCCATGGCGCACCATTACCAATCTCATCAGCTAATCCTTTCACCAGTCATTGCAAAAACCGCGCTCGGCTCGCCTAGGAAACTGAGGCGTATCTGATCGCCGATCGCGGCTCGGAAATATCCATCGGCCATGGCGGTAAGCCGCCGCCCGCCAGAAAAGGCCGTCACCATCGTGCGCCCGGCAATCGGCGCCGCCTCCTCAAAACGTGCCGTGATCGAGGGCCGTCCAGGCACTTCGCCCACCATCAGGTCGTGAGCGCGATAGAGAAGCTGGACACCGTCAAGTGCTTCGGCTCGCATGGCATCCGCCAAGCGCAGCCCTTCATAAATGAGGCCGTCGCCGCTGTTTGAAACTTCGATCAAATTGGCCGGGGGCGTGCCAAGGAAGGTGGCGACAAAGGTGGTGCGCGGGTTTTCCAAAAGCTCCAGCGGCGCGCCGAATTGCTCGACCTTACCGTTGTTGAGTACCGCGACGTGGCTCGCCATGGTCATCGCCTCGACCTGGTCGTGGGTGACATAGACCGAGGTCGCGCCGGTGGCACGGTGGATGCGCATCAGTTCACTACGCATTTCGATGCGCAGCTTGGCGTCGAGATTGGACAGCGGCTCGTCGAACAACAGGATACTCGGCTTGGGGCCGATGGTACGGGCGATCGCCACGCGCTGTTGCTGGCCGCCAGATATCTCGGCGGGGTAGCGCTCCTTGAGCGCGGTGATGCCGAGCAGGCCAAGCACTTCGTCGACGCGCGCGGCGCGATCGGCCTTGTTCCAGCGCGCGACCTTGAGCGGCCATTCGATGTTGCCGGCAACGGTCATGTGCGGCCACAGCGCGTAGCTCTGGAAGACGAGACCGGCGTCGCGCGCTCCGGCATCAGCTACCAGGCCGCGCGCGCCGTCCGAGACGGTGCGACCCATGAAGGCCATTTCGCCTTCGCTCGGCGTTTCAAGCCCCGCCAGCATGCGCAGCAAAGTGGACTTGCCGCAGCCGGAAGGGCCGACAAGCACCAGGAACGCACCTTGTGGCACCGAGATATCGACGTTGTCGACGGCGGTGAAACCGCCGAAACGCTTGGTGATGTTGCGGATCGCAATCGCTGGCGCGGATGTGGAGTTTGTCTTGCTCATGCGGATTTCCACTTCTGGACGCGGTTCTGCAGGCGGTGCGCCAAAAGCGTGGCGACGACGCAAAGGACGAGGATCACCATGGTGATGGCGTTGGCGAACTGCATGAAGCCTTCGGCGGCGTAGCGGTAGGCGAGCATGCTGAGCACGGGCGATGTCGAGGTGAACAGCAGCACCACCAGCGACAGGTCGCGCACGATCTTGACGAAGACCAGCAGCGCCCCGGCGAGCAGGCCGCGAATGGCGAGGGGCATGATGATAGCGCCCATGCGACGGAAGAAACCGGCGCCGGTCAGCCGCGCGCTTTCTTCGATGTCGGCCGAGATCTGGCCGAGCACCGAGCGGCCGGACTGAACCGCGTAAGGCAGTAGATGGGCAGACGCCGCGAGCACCAGGAGCATGAAGGTGCCGTAAAGCGACGGCAGCGGCCCGATGGGTGCGCCGAACAGCGCGATATAGGCGGCGGCAAAGGCGATGGAGGGGATCAGTATCGGCGTGAACGACACCTGGCCGAGTAGGGTCGCCAGCACGCTGCCCTTGTTGCGGGCGATGGTGTGGGCAAGCGCCAGGCCGAGCGCCATAGTGGTGATCGCCACGGTGACGGCGAGCTTCAGCGTCATCCACAAGGCCTCGATCAGCACCGGGTTGCGGAAGATGCCAGCCTGGCCCTGGGCCATGTCGGTGCCGCCTTCGCCGATCCAGAAATGCGTCGTCCAGTTGGAAAACAGCGAGCCATTCTGCAGCGCGAAGCTGGAAGCGGTGAGGATCAGCGCCGGCAGGAAGGTGGTGAGCAGGCAAAGCAAGACGGCGAGTGCGAAGAGCGGCCAGCGCCATTTGCCGAGCGCAAAGCGCTTGGTGCGGCCACCCTTGCCGGTGACGGTGACGAAGTTCTTGCGGCCGGCGACCAGCCTTTCGCCGAGCCACAGGAACGAGGCGGAGACGACGATCAGCAGCAGCGCGATGACGAAGCCACGCTCGGTCTGTCCGGTTTCGATCATGCCAAACAGGCGGGTCGATAATGTCTGCATCCTGACCGGCAGGCCGAGCAGGGCAGGGGCGGCAAAATTGGAAACAGCGCCAGCGAAGGTCAGCGAAGCCGCGGCGACCAGCGCGGGTGTCACCACAGGCAAGATGATGCCGAAGAAGATGCGCGCGCGCTTCGCGCCCGCCACTTGGGCTGCTTCGACAAGGTCTGCGCCGATGGAACTTAATGCAGCGGAAATGACGGTGAAGGCGAGCGAGTAGTAGTGCGCGATGAGTACGATCAGCGTTGGAACAAGGCCCCATGCGAGCCAGTCAGGCACGATGTAGCCATTGGCTTCAAAGAAGCCGACCGATCCGCCAAGCCTGCTGTTGCGAAACAGCGCGCCCCAGGCGAGCGCCGCGGCAAAGCTCGGGATCATGAACGGCATGGTGGCGAGCAGGCCGAGGGTTTTGGGCGCCGGCACGTCGGTGAGCATCACCAGCCAGGCGAGGAAGCCGCCCATCAGGACGCAGCCGGCGGCGACGCCAATGCCGAGCAGAACGGTGTTCCAAAGCGGACGCCACCACAGGTTCTCGGACATTTTGGAGGCGAGCACCGCCTGCCAGGCATCGCGGCCTTCGACGGTCAGCGTGGACAGGACGATCTTGACCATAGGTGCGATGACGAGGACCGAAACGATCAGGATCAGGACAATGGGCACGAGCGTTTCGGAGCGCAAAAAGCCTCTCCGGGACAACACGGATGTTGCGACGGCGGACATGACAAACTTTCTCACGAGACAAGAGAGTGGCGACCTGCCGCATCGCCATGTGGCGATACGACTGGCCAAGCGAATGGAGCGGCGCCTCCCCTCGGGGCGCCGCGACCACCTTTAGTTATTGCAGCGTGAGAACTAGATCGGCGATGCGCTTGCGCGCAGCGGCGGTCTTGACCGGATCTATACGCCAGGCCTTGAGGTCCTTCAGCGGCACCGAATCCGCATTGTCCTTGACGGTCGGGCGGACGGCGTAATCGCCGGCGACGTTGAACGGTTCGAAAGCCGGCCCGCCAGTGGCGGAGTCATCGCCCATCATGAAGTCGATCAGCAATCTTGCTGCTGCGGGGCTCGGCGCCTTGTCGACCAGTGCCAGGACTGCGGGGAACAAGATGCCGTTGGTCGGCTCGACATCATTGGCGACCTGCAGCGCCCAGCCTTCCTTTTCATTGTCGCGGCGATCGGAATAGGTGGCGAAGCCAACCGGCGGATTGGCCGACGTCTTGTCGCCGATGGCCTTGTTAATGGCATCGGAGTTGGGCACCAGCACCAGGTCATTTGCAAACAGGTCGCGGATGAACTGCTCGCCGGCGCCTTGCAGGTCGCTGTCGACGGTGATCGGCTTGCCGAACTGCGCTTCATAAGCCTTGGCCATCTCGTCGGGCCGAAGCGAGAATTCGACCAGCAGATCAAGCAATTCGCCGCGCTGCATCGGGTCGACCATCAGGACGCGGCCCTTCCATTCGGGCGTGGTCAGCTGCCAGAGGTTCTTGACCGGCGCGCCGTTGGGATTGGCGGCTTCGTTGTACATCAGCACCTTGGTCGACAGGCGCTGAGTCAACAGTGGGGCCTTGTATTCGCCGGCAAGCTCACCGGCGACGCGCGGAGGCACGTAGGGAACGACGCGGTTGGTCTTGACCAGGTCCTCATAAACCACAGGGGTGTCGGCTATATAGAGCACGTCGACTGCGTTGACGCCGGCTGTTTGCTCGGCCACGACACGTGCGATCTGCTTGACCGAGCTCATGTCGATGCCGACCAGATCGATGCCCGGATAGGCCTCCTCGAAGGCCTTTTCGACCTTGGCAATGCGGCTCGACAGCGAAAAGACAGTGACCTTGCCTTCCTTCTGTGCGAGCGGCAGCAACTCGGCTGTGCTCATCGCATCGAGTTCGGCGGCGCTGGCTGCCAGAGGCAGCATGGCGACGGCGGCGAAAAGTGTCAGTTTCATCGACTTGAGCATGTTTTCCCTCCCAGGTTTTTCTCAATCGAATTCGTCGAACAGGCCCGACAGGCGCTCGAGCGCGCCCATGACGCGCGTCTGATGCCTGCCGGCAATGGTCAGCAGGATGGCGTTGACGATGGCGAACGGCACCGTCGGTGTCTGGAACTCGCTGCCTGAGCGGCCACGAGGTGCTGCCAGCACCAGATCGGCTTCGGGCTGCATCATGGTGCCGGCCAGATCGGTGACCAGAACGGCCTTGGCGCCCTGGGCATGGCAATGTTCGACGAGCGGAGCGTAGCTGGTCGGCTGCTTGCGGAAAGTGAGCGCCAGCACCAGATCGCCCTTGCGCATGCCGACGACGCGCTCGGCGATGTCGCGGCCGCGGCCTTCGAGAACGATGGTGGTCATGCCAAAGCGGTCGAGCCGGCGGCGCAGGAACTGGGTGATTGACTGGGCGTGGCCTTGGCCAAACAGGAAGATGCGCTCGGCGTCGACGATCATATCCGCGGCGCGGTTGATGCTTTCCTGCGAAACGGCGAGGCGGAGATGTTCGAGCGCTGCGATCTCGCTGCCGATCAGGTCGAGCAGGAAATCGCCATGCTCGACCTTGGCGACGGAGCGGCGCATGCGCTCGGCGGCATCCTGGCTCTCGACCAGCTCGCGCTGCAGCTGCGAGCGCAGTTCGGGATAGCCCTTGAAACCGAGCTTTTGGGCCAGCCGGGTCGTCGCGGCCTCATGGACGCTGGCGCGTTCGGCGAGCCGTGCGCTTGAGAGAAAAGCAGCTTCGGCGGCGTTTTCGAGCAGGGCCGAGACGAGTCGCTGGTCGGCCTCGGTGAGGCGGGTCGAATGGCTCTTGATACGTTCCAGCAATGTCACGATCTTGCACCCATGTTGCATTCGACTCATAGTGTGCAAGGTATCTTGCAGTCAAGTGCAAACGTTTGCAAGATTGGCTTTTCTGTCTTGCAGGCAGGGTGGCTGCGGGCATGAAAAAGACGCCCGAGAGGCGCCTTTGCGTTGGCTATGATGTCAGAAGTGCGAAGAGTCTCACTTGTATTTCATGTATCCGACGAAGCCGGTGATCTTCCAGCGGCCATCGGCCTTCCTGCAGAAGTAGAGCGTCTGCCAGTTCAGCCGGTCATCGGTTCCGTCGGCGCGTTTGATGGTGCCGTCGAATTTCTTGCGCGCCACAGCGACATCGCCGGTGATGTCGATTTCGGTCAGCCGCGTCGCGCGGTGGATGCCCGCCGACAACGGCTCGGCATAGGCGGTTGCAGCCGACTCGGCTGCCTGGCGCAGCCACTCGTCACGGTAGACGGAAAGGGTAGGAAAAGCCGCATCCCAGTCGTCCGGGTTGGCCGAGTTGTGGGCATGGATGCCGAGGAAGCGCTGCTCGTCGAAATCGCCTGCGACCAGGCCCCAATCTTGGGTCACGAAGGCCTCGATGTCGCGGCGCACCAGCATCTCCCAGATGGCGGCGCGGTCGGCGTCGTTGGCAAACGGATTTTCGGCAAGGGTCATGTCAATCACCTAGAGGCAGCCTGGGGTCGTCGACCTTCAGCGTGTTGAGGCTTTGCTTGATGCGGCGCAGACCTTCGAGAACCTTGGTTTCGCGGGTCTCGGCGGTGGCCAATGCGATCATGTCGAGTATGGCGAGAAGCGCGAAGCGCGACGAAGTCGGCTTGTAGATGTTGCCGTCTTCGATCGGCTGGAACGGGATCATCGTGTCGGCCACTTTCGCCAGCGCTGACCCGGGAGCGGTGATCGCTACCGTGCGGGCACCATATTGCCGGGCGACCTGAACGGCATCGATCACCGAGCGGGCATGGCCGGACACGGAGAACGCGACGACCGTGGTTTCGGGCGTAGCGACCGCCGCATACATGCGCTGCAACTGGCCGTCGACCTGGGCGACGACAGACAGGCCCAGGCGGAACAGGCGGTTCTGAAGTTCGGTAGCCATCATCGACGAGATGCCGCCGGAACCCAGGCAAAGGATGTTCTGCGACGCCGACAGCCGCTCTGCGACTGCAATCAGCGTTGCCACATCGAGATTGTCTGAGGCGCGCTGGATTGCGGCGATGGCCGCTTCTGTGACGGCGGAGGCCACGCGCTGCTCGCGGATGTCGCGATTGAGCGGCTCGGGCTTCAGATATTGGCCGCCGATGGCGATCGCCTGAGCGAGGAAGAACTTGAAGTCGCGTACGCCATCGCAGCCGAGGTTGCGGCAGAAACGGGTCACCGTCGGTTCGCTGACGCCGACGCGGGCGGCGATCTCGGAGATGGTGGCCTTGGAGGCAAAGTCGAGATCCGACAGCACCAGGCTCGCCAAGCGCCTGTCGGACTTGGAGCCGTCCTGCGCGGTGAACTGAAGCCGGGTGATGATGTCGGCGATGTTGCTCATACGGGAAGGCCGGTCGCCTTGTCGAACAGGTGGATGTTCTTGGGATCGGCCGTAACCGGCATGGTGTCGCCGGGGCGCACTGAAACCCGGTCGCGGAACACAGCCCGCACCTGCTCGCCGCCGATGGAGCCGTAGATATGGGTTTCCGAGCCAGTCGGTTCGATGACGTCGACCTTGAACTGGAGCGCGTCGGCGCCATTGCCGATGATGAAATGTTCGGGCCGGATGCCTGCCTCGACGGGGCCGCCGAAGGAAGAGGCTCGGCCGCCATTTAGCGACAGCTTTTCGCCGGAAGCGGTCGCAAAATGTGTGCCCGATCCTGAGTTGCCAAGGCTGCCCGAGACAAAACTCATCGACGGCGAGCCGATGAAGCTCGCGACGAATTTGGTCGCCGGCCTGTCATAGAGTTCGAGCGGCGCACCCACCTGCAGGATCTTTCCCTGGTTCATGACAACGATACGGTCGGCCATGGTCATGGCCTCGATCTGGTCGTGTGTCACGTAAACCACTGTCGATTTCAAGCGCTGATGCAGCGCCTTGATCTCGGTGCGCATCTGAACACGCAACTGAGCGTCGAGATTGCTCAGCGGCTCGTCGAACAGGAACACCTGTGGATCGCGCACAAGCGCGCGGCCCATGGCGACGCGCTGGCGCTGGCCGCCGGAAAGCTGGCGCGGATAACGGTCGAGATAGGCGTGAAGGTTGAGGATCGCGGCGGCGTCCTTGATCTTCTTGTCGATGGCAGCTGATGACTCGCCCCGGATTTTCGGGCCAAAGCCGATATTTTCCGATGCGGTGAGATGCGGAAACAGCGCATAAGACTGGAAGACCATGGCGATGTTGCGCTTCTGCGGCGGCAGGTCATTGGCGCGTACGCCACCGATCAAAAGGTCGCCATGGGTAATTGGCTCGAGGCCGGCCAGCATGCGCAAAAGCGTGGACTTGCCGCAGCCGGAGGGGCCGACAAGCACCACGAACTCGCCGCTGTCGATGTCGAGGTTGATGTCTTCGAGCACTTTGTGCTGGCCGAACGACTTGGAGAGGTTGCGGAAGGCAACGCCGGTCATTGTCTCACGCTCCCAGAATGTCGTCGATGAAAGGCAGGCATCCGGCTGTCAGTCCCGCATCGACGGGCAGCACAGCACCGGTGATGCCCGACGCCCGGTCGGAGGCGAGGAAGGCCACTGCTTCGGCCACTTCACGCGTGTCGACGATGCGGCCGAGCGGATAAAGGCGCTGCAGCTTGCCGAGGATGGCAGCGTCCTTGGCGAGGCGATGGTCCCAGGCGGGTGTGCGGATCGAGCCGGGGCAGACGACGTTCGCGCGGATGCCCTGGCGGCCATGTTCCACAGCGATCGCACGGGCAAAGGCGTTGATGCCCGCTTTCGCCGCCGCATAGGCCGGGTTGCCGAAATGCGAAAGCGCGTTGACCGAGGAGATGAAGACGAAGGAGCCCGAGCCGCGCGCGATCATCGGCTTGAGCAAGGCGTTGGTCAGGCTGGTGACGCCGGTCAGATTGAGGTCGATCTCGGTTTCGATGCTGTCTTGAGTCAGCGCGGGCATGGTCTCGGCGCGTGTCCAGCCGGCATTGTTGATGACGATGTCGGGGATGCCCTCGGCTTCGATCAAGGCGCGCATCGCAGGCTCGATGCTTGTCCTGTCCAGCAGGTCGAAGGCATGGCGCGTGGCGAGACCGAGCCCGTTCATCGCCTCGATGGTCTGGTCACAGCCGATGATGCGGGCGCCACGTGCGGCGAAAATCTCGACCAGTGCCCGCCCGACGCCACCGCCTGCGCCGGTGATCAATACGGATTTCCCGTTGAATTCGCTGTCTAGCGTCACTGGTGGGCTCCCAAGCGATCTTGGCCGCTTTCAAGCTTCAGGATTATGGTCGAAAATGTAATTAAGCAACAACAAAAGAGGCTTGATATGGCCAGAATGCCGGATAATGTAAGAAAGTCACTTATCAGATGGCGCGCAAAAGTGCCTAGGGAACGGGCGTTGACCCGTGGGAGCAAGGGAACACTGAAATGGCGATTGCAACGTGGAAAACCGGCCTCCTGGCCGGACTGAGCGTACTGGCGCTGGCGGCGCATGCCCATGCCGGCGAGGTGCGTGTGACGGTTGCCGAATACAGCTCGAAGACCGGCCCCTATTTCCAGGAGGTAGAAAAGGCATTCGAGGCGGCCAATCCGGGCATCGACGTCAAGTTCGAGGTCGTGCCGTGGGATGTGCTGCTGCAGAAGCTGACCACCGACATCACCGCCGGCACCAATGCCGATCTGTCGATCATCGGAACGCGCTGGCTGATCGATTTTGTCCAGCAGGGTATTGCCGAGCCGCTCGACGGCTACATCAATGACGAGTTCAAGGGTCGTTTCATCGACACCTTCATGTCGCCCTCGGTGATGGACGGCAAGACCTACGGCCTGCCGATCGCAGCTTCCGCGCGGGCGATGTATTACAACAAGGAATTGCTGGAGAAGGCCGGTTTCGCCAACCCGCCGGCAACCTGGGCCGAACTCAAGGACGCCGCCGCCAAGATCAAGGCGCTCGGTGGCGAAAACTACGGTTTTGGCCTGCAGGGCAAGGAGATCGAGACCGACGTCTATTATTATTACGGCATGTGGTCGCAAGGTTCCGAGATCCTCAAGAAGGACGGCACGTCGGGCCTCGACAGCCCCGGTGCCATCGAGGCGGCGAAACTCTACAAGTCGATGATCGACGAGGGGCTGACCCAGCCGGGCGTCACCTCCTACGCCCGTGAAGACGTCCAGAACCTGTTCAAGCAGGGCAAGGTCGGCATGATGATCACCGCACCCTTCCTGTCCAACCAGATCAAGGAAGAAGCGCCGAACCTTAAATACGGCGTCGCCGCCATTCCGGCCGGCCCGACTGGCGCGCGCGGCACCTACGGTGTCACCGACTCGATCGTCATGTTCTCCAATTCGAAGAACAAGGACGAGGCCTGGAAGCTGCTCGACTTCCTGTTCCAGACCGACTGGCGCGCCAAGTTCACCCAAGGCGAAGGCTTCCTTCCGGTCAACAAGGAAGAGGCCAAGATGGATTACTATGTGAACAATGCCGATTTGGCTGCGTTCACGGCGCTGTTGCCCGATGCGCGTTTTGCGCCGGTCATCCCCGGTTGGGAAGAGGTGGCGCAGATCACCTCGGACGCGGTCCAGAAGGTCTATCTAGGTGAGGGCGATCCCGAAGCCATCCTCAAGGAAGCAGCGGCCAAGGCCAACGGCATCCTGAAGAAGTAGCTTCGCTTGCTGTGAAAGGCGGCGTGTCGATGACTTCGATGCGCCGCCGCTTTCAGACGCTGACCTCGCGTTCCTGCCAAGGCTCTCATGCACAATCGCGCACTGCCATATCTGCTGACGCTGCCGAGCCTGATCCTGGCCGCGGTGGTGATCTTCTGGCCGGTCCTCGACCTGATCCAGATCGCGACGCATGACGTCAGCCGTTTCGGCCAGCTGCGCGATTTCAGCGGAGCGGAGAATTTCCGCGCTCTGCTTGCCGATCCGGATTTCATCAAGGCGGTGCTGCGCACCGGCGTCTGGACCGTCGCGGTGGTCAGTGGAGCGTTGCTGGTGTCGATCCCGGTGGCGATCATCCTCAATGCGGATTTCTACGGCCGTTCGGTGGCGCGCGTCGTCGTCATGTTGCCTTGGGCAGTGTCGCTGACCATGACCGCCATCGTCTGGCGCTGGGCGCTGAACGGCGAAAGCGGCATGCTCAATTCCGCCCTGCGCGGGCTCGGCCTTGTCGACCAGAATATCCAGTGGCTGGCCAGTGCCGCGACTGCCTTTCCGATGCAGATCATGATCGGTATCCTGGTGACGGTGCCGTTCACCACCACCATCTTTTTGGGCGGATTATCATCGATCCCCGACGATCTTTATGAGGCGGCGGCACTGGAAGGGGCGGGGCCGGCGCAGCAGTTCAGGCGCATCACCCTTCCCTTGCTCAAGCCCTTCGTCAACATCGCGATCGTGCTCAACACGATCTACGTCTTCAACTCGTTCCCGATCATCTGGGTGATGACGCAGGGCGGACCGGCCAACTCGACCGACATCCTCGTCACCCATCTCTACAAGCTCGCCTTCCGCATCGGCAAGCTGGGCGAGGCCTCTGCCGTGTCGCTGGTCATGTTGGCGATCCTGCTCGTCTTCACCGCGATCTACATACGACTTGCCATGCGGGGAGAACGGGCATGATGTCTCCCAAGCTCAAGCGCACTGTCATCGCCTGGCTGCTTCTGGCGCCGCTCGTCGTCGTCACGCTGTTTCCGTTCGCGGTGATGTTTTTGACCGCCGTCAAGCCGGCTCAGGAAGTGCTGACGCCGAATTGGTGGCCGAGCGAGTTCCGCTGGCGCAATTTTTCGGAGATGTGGGTGGCGGCAGGCTTCGGCCGGGCGCTGTTCAACTCGCTCCATGTCTCGCTCATCGCCACCATCGGCGCGATCCTCGTTTCGATTCCGGCGGCCTATGCGATGTCACGCTTCCGCTTCGCCGGCCACGGTGCCTTCCGACATTTCCTGCTCATCTCGCAGATGATCTCGCCGATCGTGCTGGTGCTCGGCCTGTTTCGCCTGCTCGCTTCCTTCGGCCTGGTCGAAAGCCTCAATGCGGTCGGCGGCGTCTACATGGCCTTCAACGTCGCTTTCACCGTGTGGATGCTGCAGAGCTATTTCGACACCATTCCGCGTGACCTTGAAGAAGCCTCATGGATGGAAGGCGGCAGCCGCTGGCTCACCTTGCGCAAGGTGTTCTTGCCGCTGTGCGTGCCGGCCATCGCCGTCACCGCCATCTTCACCTTCATCAACGCGTGGAACGAATTCGTCGTGGCGCTGACCATGCTGCGCAGCCAGGAAAGCTACACGCTGCCGATCCAGGTATTTTCGCTGGTCGCCGGCCGCTACACGGTCGAATGGCACTACGTCATGGCCGCCACGCTCGTCGCCACCGTGCCGGTCGCCGTACTTTTCGTCTGGCTCCAACGCTATCTCGTCCGTGGGCTTGCGCTCGGGGCGGTCAAATGAACGGAGCCGGGCAACAAGCCTGCTTCGCACAACCATCACAACCATAAAGAAACGAACTGATCATGCGCATCTTCACCGCCTCGCTGGCGACCGAAACCAATACGTTCTCGCCGGTGCCAACAGACCGCGCCTCGTTTGAGATGGCGTTTTATGCTGGCCCCGGCCAGCATCCCGAGACGCCGACGCTGTGCTCGTCGCCGATGGTTGTGCTGCGCAAGCGTGCGGCCGACGAAGGGCTGACGGTGATCGAAGGTACCGCGACCTGGGCTGAGCCGGGCGGGCTGGTGCAGCGGCAGACCTTCGAGGCGCTGCGTGATGAGATCCTCGACCAGCTCCGGGCTGCCATGCCTGTCGATGCCGTCATCCTCGGCCTGCATGGTGCGATGGTGGCGCAGGGTTATGACGACTGCGAGGGCGACCTGCTCACCCGCGTCCGTGAGATCGTCGGACCCGACGTCGTGGTCGCTTCGGAGTTCGACCCACACAGCCACCTGACGCCGAAACGCGTCGCCGCCTGCAACGTGCTCGCGGCCTTCCTCGAGTTTCCGCACACCGATTTCTACGAGCGCGGCGAGCACGTCGTCGAGCTTGGGCTGGCCGCTGCACGCGGCGAGATCAAGCCAATCATCTCAACCTTCGACTGCCGCATGATCACCGTGCTGCCGACCAGCCGCGAGCCAATGCGCTCCTTCGTCGACCGCATCAAGGCGCTGCACGGCAAGGATGGCATCTTGTCGGTGTCGGTGATCCACGGCTTCATGGGCTCCGACGTGCCGGAGATGGGCTCGCGCATCGTCGTCGTCACGGACAATGACAAGGCCAAGGGCGATGCGCTCGCCGGACAGCTCGGCCGCGAGCTCTATGCCATGCGCGAAAAGACGGCGATGCATATGGTCGACACCGACGAAGGCATCGACCGGGCGCTTGCGGCGCACGCGGCCAATCCGGCCAAGCCCGCCGTCATTGCCGACGTCTGGGACAATCCCGGCGGTGGGGTCGCCGGTGACGGCACATTTGTCTTGCGAAGGATGCTGGAGCGCGGCCTCGACAAGGTCGGCGTCGCGACCATCTGGGACCCGATCGCGGTGACCTTCTGCCATGCCGCCGGCGAGGGTGCTGTGATCGACCTGCGCTTCGGCGGTAAGGCTGGACCTCAGGCCGGCGAGCCGATCGACGCCAGGGTTCAGGTTCTGAAGGCAGTCGAGGAAGGTTGGCAGAGCTTTGGCCCTAGCCGCGTGACGCTCGGGCAGACAGCCCTCGTCCGCATTCTGGGCACCGAGGTCGATGTCATCCTCAACACCAACCGGACGCAGACCTTCGAGCCCGACATCTTTTCCAATCTTGGCATCGAACTGGCGAGCAAGGACATTCTGCTCGTCAAGTCGACCAACCATTTCTATGCCGGCTTCGCGCCGGTGGCAGCCGAGATCATCTATGTCGATGCGCCGAGCTCATACCCGAGCAATCCGCGCGTCACCAACTACACCAAGCTGACCCGACCGGTCTGGCCGCGGGTCAGCGATCCCTGGGCGTAAGAGGCAAGGCTCGCGGCCTCGCCCAACTTGTCACGTTGCGGGCCGGAAGGGCTTGGCCAGCGAGGCCGGGAAATGCAGCGCCAGCATCTGGCGGTTCTGCGAGATGATGACCAGCACGATGATCGTCGCCAGATAGGGCAAGGCGGAGAGCAGTTCCGAGGGCACCGCGATGCCGAGCGCCTGGCCCTGCAGCTGCAGGATGGTCATGCCGCCGAACAGCCAGGCGCCGAGCAGCACGCGTAGCGGCCGCCAGGTAGCGAAGACAACCAGCGCCAGCGAAATCCAGCCCTTGCCGGCGGTCATGTTCTCGACCCACAGCGGCGTATAGGCGACCGACAGATAGGCACCGGCAAGACCGGCCATCAGCCCCCCGAACAGCACGGCCAGATAGCGGATCCTGATTACCTTGTAGCCGATCGCATGCGCAGTCTCCGGTGACTCGCCGATGGTGCGCAGCACCAGCCCGCCCTTGGTGCGGTACAAGAACCAGCTGATGACGAAGAACATGAGAATGGCGAAATAGACCATCGGATCGAAGCGGAAGAACATCGGCCCGATCACCGGGATTTCCGAGAGATAGGGGATGGACATCTTGTTCAGCGCGTCGATGGGTGCCGAGCCGAAATTGCGGCCGAGGAAGGCCGAAACGCCGGAACCGAAGATGGCGAGTGCCAGGCCGGCGGCATACTGGTTGGTCAGGAAGGTCAGCGCCAATACGCCAAACAGCAGCGACGCTGCGGCCCCGCCCAGCGCGCCGGCGATGATGGCGACAGGCATCGGCAGCCCGGCGATCACCGCCCAGAAGGCGAAGGCGGCGCCCATCAGCATCATGCCTTCGATGCCGAGATTGAGAACACCTGATTTTTCCACGACAAGTTCGCCAAGGGCAGCGAAGATCAGCGGTGTTGCGGCAATGATGGTGCCGGTGAAAATGGCGATGAACAAGTCCATCAGGCGTGCTCCGGAATGCGGCGAAGCCGGTAGAAAATGAAAAAGTCAGCGGCAAGTAAAAAGAACAGCAATATGCCCTGGAAGATGCGAGTTAGCGCAGCTGACAGGCCAAGATTCATTTGCACTGCTTCGCCGCCCAAGAAAAGCAGCGACATCAACAATCCACCGAGCACGATGCCGAAGGCGTTGAGCCGGCCAATGAAAGCAACGATGATCGCCGCAAAGCCGTAGCCTGGCGAAATCTGCGGTGACAATTGCCCAAGCGGTCCCGCGACCTCGGCCATGCCGGCGATGCCGGCAGCGGCACCACCTGCCAGCAGGCCAATCCAGACGGCTGAGGATTCGCGGAAGCCGGCGTATCGTGCCGCCAAGGGAGCTGCACCGCTGACCGACATCTTGTAGCCGAGGAAGCTGCGATCGGTGAACAGCCACATCAGGAACACCGCGACCACGGTGATGAAGATCGAGGCATTCAGGCGGTAGGCATAATCGAAGGGCGTAAACATCGCCGCGGCCGACAGAAGTGCCGTTTGCGGATAGTTGAACCCGGCTGGATCACGCCAGGGCCCGTGCACCAGCCACGACAACACGAGTGCTGCGATATAGGTCAGCATCAGCGTGACCAGGATCTCGTTGGTGTTCATCCGCGCCCTGAGGAACGCTGGGATGGCGGCCCAGGCCATGCCGCCAGCTGCGCCCGCTACAAACATCAGCGGCAAAAGCAGCGGGCTGTCGGGATTGGGATAAAACAGGCCGACGCCGCAGGCGGCAATCGCGCCGATCACCAACTGCCCCTCGGCACCGATGTTCCAGACATTGGCGCGGAAGCCGACAGCTAGGCCGCAAGCGATGAGGATCAGCGGCGAAGCCTTGAGCAGCAACTCGGAGATGCCGTTGACCGAGTTGAGCGGGGCGATGAAGAAGGCTTGCAGTGTCGCCAGCGGATCATAGCCGAGTGCTGCAAACAACAGCGAGCCAACGAGCAGTGTGAGGCCAGTCGCGATGACCGGTGCGGCCACCCGCATTCTGGCGGATGGCTCCGGTCTTTGTTCAATCCTGAATCGCAACTTCGCCCCTCCCGTTGGTGCTGTTGCCACGGTCAGTCCTGGTCATCAGCAGGCCGATCTCCTCGCGGTTGGTCTTGGTTCGGATCAGCGGCGGCGAGACCTGGCCTTGGCAGATGACGAGCAGCCGATCACAAATCTCAAACAGCTCGTCGAGTTCTTCGGAGATCACCAGCACGGCTGCGCCCGACCTGCTCAGATCGACCAGCGTCTGGCGGATGAAGGCGGCGGCACCGACATCGACACCCCAGGTCGGCTGGGCGACCAGAAACAGCTTGGGTTCGAGCGCGATCTCGCGGCCGACGATGAATTTTTGCAGATTGCCGCCCGACAGGCTCTGCGCGCTCGACTGTGGGCCATTGGCCTTGACCTTGAAGCGCTCGATGATCCTTGCCGCGAAGCTGTTTGCTCTGCCGCGATCGACGAGGCCGTTGCGGACGAGCCCGGAACGATGGGCCGTGAGCACGGCATTTTCCCACAATGCATGGGGCGGGACCGCCCCGCGCCCCAGCCGCTCCTCGGGTACGAAGGCCATGCCGAGCTTGCGCCGTTCGCTGGCATTGAGATGGGCGGCCGCCTTGCCGCCGATCTGGATAGAGAGTGCGTTGCCGTGCGTACGCTCGCCGCTGAGTAGCGAGATCAGCTCCGCCTGGCCGTTGCCCGAGACACCGGCAAGGCCGACGATTTCGCCACCGTGCACCTCAAACGAAACGTTCTTGAGCTCAACGCCATATTTGTCGCGGGCAGGGGCAGAGAGCCCGCGGACCTCAAGCACTGGCTTTTCGCTCGGCACCGAGGGGCTGACATGCATCTCGGGTAGCTCGGCGCCGACCATCATGCGGGCGAGTTCAAGCGAGGTGCTTTCCTTGGGTCTTGCGGTGCCCGTCACCTTGCCGTTGCGCAGCACGGTCGCGGTGTCACAAAGCTCCTGCACCTCATCGAGCTTGTGGCTGATGTAGACGATCGAGCAGCCTTCGCTCGCAAGCTGGCGCAAGGTTTCGAACAGCTTGACCACCGCTTGCGGCGTCAAAACAGAGGTCGGCTCGTCGAGGATCAGAAGCTTCGGCGCCTGCAGCAGGCAGCGCACGATCTCGACGCGCTGGCGCTCGCCGACGGAGAGGTCGTGAACGCGCCGGTACGGGTCGATCGGCATGCCGTAGCGCGCCGAGAGTTCGGTGATCTGGCGAGCGAGCGCGTCGAGGTCGAAATTGCTCGACACCGCAAGCGCGATGTTTTCGACCACGGTGACGGATTCAAACAGCGCGAAATGCTGGTAGACCATCTCGATGCCGAGCGCGCGCGAGGTGGCCGGCGTGTGCGCGGCGATCGGCTTGCCGTCGCAGATGATCTCGCCGGAATCAGCCTGCCCCGCACCGTAGATGATCTTCATCAATGTCGATTTGCCAGCGCCATTCTCGCCGAGCACGGCGTGGATTTCGCCGGGCATGATCGACATCGAGATGCTGTCATTGGCAATGATGCCGGGATAACTCTTGGTGATATTGCGCAGTTCGAGGCGCGGGGTCATGGGCCGGTCCTGCCGTATGGGTTGGACGACGCGCAGCCATAGACCACCGGAGCGACGCTTGCGCCCCGGCGGCCTTGCTTGCGATGGGCGAAGATCAGCCGAGCTTGCCGATCATTCCCTTGACGAACCAGTTCATGCCGCGAATGTCGGCATCGGCCAATACAGTACCGGCCGCGACCTTGACGTTGCCATCCTGGTCCTTCAGCTCCCCGGCATATGGGTGAACCTTGCCCGAGCCGATGTCGGCCTCGAGCTGCTTGAGCTTGGCAATGACGTCCGCCGGGATCGCTTCGTTATAGGGCGCCATCTTGACCACGCCGCCGGCTAGGCCGTCCCAACGCGCTTCGGGTTTCCAGGTGCCGGCAGCCACAGCCTTGGCGGCGCCGACATAGTCGCTCGACCAGTCGAGCGTGAAGGCGGTGAGCTGCTTGCCCGAGCCGAACTTGGCCATGTCGCTGGCGTAGCCGATCGACCATGCGCCGCCTTCACCCGCAACCTGCACGCCGGTTGCGGTGTCGGTCATCGAGCAGATGACGTCGCAGCCCTGCGAGATCAGCGTGTTGGCTGCTTCCTTTTCCTTGCCCGGATCGAACCAGGAGTTGAGGAAGATGGCATTGCAGGTAGCCTCGGGATTGACGCTCTGCGCGCCCAGTAGAAGCGCATTCGCCGGGCCAACGATGTCGGGGATCGGGAAGCCGCCGATGAAGCCGATCTTGCCGCCCTTGCTCATATGTGCGCCAGCGGCGCCGGCAACGAAGGTGCCTTCGTAATATTTGGCCTCGAAGGTGCCGAGATTGGCGAGGTGCACGATGCCGGAGCAATGCTCGAAGGCGATCTTGGGGAAGCGCGGTGCCACCTTCTGCATCGGGGTGCCGTGCGAGAAGCTGGTGCCGAATATCAACTGGTTGCCGGAAGCAGCGAGTTCGCGGAAGACGCGTTCGGCATCCTGCGGCATGAAGATATTGTCGATGACTGTGATGGCGACCTTGTCGCCGAATTCACTCTTGATCGCGTCGACGCCGAGGCTGTGCTGCTTTGTCCAGCCGATGTCGGCGATTGGTGAAACGTAGACGACGCCTATCTTGAGCGGCTCCTGGGCGCTGGCAAGGCCGGCCCATCCGCTGGTGCCGAGTGCCGCGCCCGCCGCACCTGAATACTGAAGGAACTGTCGTCTGGTCAGATTGAACATGCTGGTAACCCTCTGTTGGTTTGATAGCCGCCCGGCTTTTCGTCGGGTCTATTTAGAGGCGTGGACGTGGGTGTGCGCCCCCGTTTTGTCGTTATCTCCCGCCTTTTTTCGCGGTGCCGCTTTAGGAGCCGCGCCGGTCTTGCCGTCGAGATAGGGTTCGAGCGCTTCGCGCGGCGAAAGCTCGGGAAATACCTGCCGGTCCATGATGTAGCCCCGCACGACGGACCGGTGATGCGTATCGATCAGTTCCATCGCCTGCTTGAGCCGGCCCTTTTCGAGCAGGTCGATCACGCGCGCATGGTCGTCGAGCAGATTGCAATAGTCGAAGTCGGCAGTGATCAGCGAACGCAGCAGCGTCGTGCGGCGCACCAGCTGGGCGTGGATTTCCTGCATCACCTTGTTGCGGCTGAGGCGGACGAAAGCTGTATGGAATTCCTGGCCGAGCACGTCGGCAAGCGCGTCGTTGCCTGCTGCCACCGCTTGGCGCTGACGCTCGACATGCTGGCGCAGCTCGGCCCAACCGGCAGGCCCGAGGCGGTCGCTGAGCTGGGCGGCCACGCCCTGCTCGACCAGCGTCAGTGCGTCGTAGATTTCCAGCGCTTCTTGCGTGCTGGGCCGAGCGACGAAGGCGCCGCGATTGCGCTCTATCTGGGCGAGCCCGTCATCGGCGAGACGGATCAGCGCCTGGCGCACGACGATGCGGCTGACGTCGAAAATCTCGGCCAGTTCGCGTTCGCCGAGCTTGCAGCCGGGCACCAGCCGGTGATCGATGATCGCCCGGGTCAAAATGTCGGCAATGGCCTGCGAGCGACTGCTCATGGCAATTTCCTCCCCCGCCAGCGCCTTTGGCTTGCTCGGCGTTCACATCAGGCGTTGGCAGCACCGGATGTGCTGCATATCCCGAGTTGCGAATGCCATATCGGTAGTCAATCGAATCAAGCTGTCAATCAAGAATCGGCCTTTGACATGCAATTTTCCATTGATTGATATCCAATCCTGTGGTTCCAATAATGGCATAACAGAGCTAGGTTCACGGGGAAGTGCTAGCCAGGGAGGGTGCGATGAGCATAGCTGCCCTTTGTAGCGACAGAGTCCTTCTCAACGATTGGCACGTGATTGCCGACCTGACGAATCTGGCGGCGGACGAACCGTTCCAGACACGGCTTCTCGGCGTCGGTCTCACTGTCCATTGCCGTGGCAACAAGGAAGTGGTGCGCAACGACACCGGTGCCGTCGTCAACTCGACCAAGCGCTATGGCTTTCTGTGGGCCTGCCTTGGCAAACCGGAACGTGAGATAGTCTTTGTGCCGGAGGCCGAAGAAGCCGACCGTTTCCTCGTCACCGGCGGGTCGATCGCGGTCAAGGTTTCGGGCTTGCGTGCCGTCGAGAACTTTCTCGACATGGGGCACTTTCCCTTCGTCCACACAGGTTGGCTCGGCGATGAACCGCACACGGAAGTGGTGCCTTACAAGGTCGATATCACCGACGCCGACGAAGTGCTGGCGACAGAGTGCAAGTTCTACCAGCCGGTGGCTTCGCCGACAGCCAAGGAAGGTTTCGTCGTCGACTATATCTACAAGGTGATCCGCCCCTATACGGTCGCGCTCTACAAGAGCAATCCGGTTGATAAGGAGCGGCTCGACGTCATCACCTTGTTCGTCCAGCCGGTCGACGAGGAGAATTGCGTCGCGCATCCCTTCCTCTGCTACCTCAGGGAAGGCATAGAAGAAGCGTCGATCCGCAGCTTCATGCAGCTGATCTTCGCCCAGGACAAGCCGATCCTGGAGAACCAGCTGCCCAAGCGGCTGCCGCTCGATCCGCGCGCCGAAACGCCGATCCGCGCCGACGCGGTGTCGGTCTCTTATCGGCGCTGGTTGCGCGACCGCGCGGTTTCATACGGCGCGATCCCGGCGCGGCTCTGACGTTTGACAGCCGCGCCAGTCACGAAGGAAGAACGAGAAACATGACGCAGACGAGATGCACGGATCAGGTGATCCTCGACCTTTGGCACCCGCTTGCCGCCCTCGTCGAGGTACCTGTGGGTGTGGTGGTCGACACCGTCCTGCTCGAAGAACGTCTCAGCCTGGCAGTTGACGGCGACGGCAACGCCGCTGTGTGGCGCTCGCGTCCGGAATTGGCAGTAGACGGTCCGGTCGACATCGCAAAGTTCGACGGCACGCTGCCGGTCAAGCTTGCCTATGGTTATATCTGGACCTCGCTGGGCAACCCGCCGGCAGACATTTTCCCGATCCCTGAATATGCCGAACCCGACCGCCGCAGGCTCAACGCCGCAACCCTTGGGGTCAATGTCTCGGCCCCGCGTGCGATCGAAAACTTCCTCGACATGGGGCATTTCCCTTATGTCCATACCGACATTCTGGGTGTCGAGCCTCATACTGAGGTGAAGGAGTACGACGTCGAGATTTCGGTCGACCGCGACGAGATTTTGGCGACCCGCTGCCGCTTCTACCAACCGATGGCCTCGATCGCCTCGGATGGCGGCGCCGACGTCGACTACATCTACCGCGTGCCGCATCCCTATTGTTCGGTGCTCTACAAGTCGAGCCCGCTCGACGAAAGCCGGCTCGACGTGATTGCCGTGTTCCTGCAGCCGATCGACCAGGAGCATATCCGCGCGCACATGATGTTGTGCGTGCTGGACGAGGACAATGAAGACAAGGTGATCAAGCGCTTCCAGCAGACCATCTTCGGCCAGGACAAGCCGATCCTGGAGAACCAGTTTCCCAAGCGCCTGCCACTCGATCCACGCGCTGAGACCCCCATTCGTGCCGACAAGTCGGCCATCGCCTACCGCCGGTGGCTGAGCCAGAAGGGCGTGACCTACGGGGTCATCCCGGCCGCCACCTGAGCACCGAGACAAGACAAGAATTCGCGAGGAACATATGCTCGACCTAGCCAAAACCAGATGGCATCCGATTGCCGCGGCGCATGACCTGCCGTTTCGTCATGTCTTCCACGGCCAGTTGCTTGGGCGCGAATTCGCCGTGTGGCGTGCCGACGACGGCTACGTCAACATCTGGGAGAACCGCTGCCTGCATCGCGGCGTGCGGCTCTCGATCGGCATCAATGACGGTCGCGAGCTCAAGTGCCAGTATCATGGCTGGCGCTATTCGAACCGCACCGCCGGCTGCACCTATATCCCGGCGCACCCGGCCGACGCACCGGCACGCACCATCACCAACCGCACCTTTGCCGCCGTCGAACGCTACGGCCTGGTCTGGTCGGCGGAAGAGGCGCAAGGCGAGGTGCCCGACGTGGCAGGGCTCGCCGAAGGCAAGCTTTTGGCGCTGCGCAGCATTCCGGTCAATGCGCCGGCGGACGTGGTGGCGGCCAAGCTGAAGGGTTATCGCTTCCAGCCGAGCGCCGCGCTCGACGGTTCGGCGGCCAGCGTTGTCGTCGAAGCTTCCAACGCCTTTTCGGTAGCTCTGCGGGCCAGCGAAGGTGAGGCCAGCACGCTCGCCGTGTTCTTTGTCCAGCCGGTCGATTCCAACCGCTCGGTCATCCGCGGCGTGCTCGACAGCCAGCTTGAAGGTGCTCAGCGTCTTGCCGTGCTGCGCCATCACAACGAACTTCTTTCCGGCCTGCGTGTGGCAGTAGAGGCCGAAGCGGCGCGGCAGCCTGCGCCGGCGCCGCTGGAGCCGATCATCGAGCGTGTCTCGCCTGAACTCGCCGAGATGCCGGAAGAGACCAAGCACGGCCGCAAGGCGACGATCCGTGTCCAGGTGGCGAGAAAGTGGCAGGCAGCCGACGGCATTGCCGCCTTCGAGCTTCGGCCGATCAAGGGGCTGCTGCCGACCTTCCAGCCCGGCGCCCATATCGACGTGCATCTGCCCAACGGTCTCATCCGGCAATATTCGATCACCAATGGCCCCGGCGAGAGCGATAGCTACGTCATCGGGGTCAAGCTCGAGCGCGACTCCAAGGGCGGTTCGACCTGCCTGCACGAGACGGTGCGCGAAGGCGACGTCCTGGCGATCTCTGAACCGCGCAACAACTTCCCCCTACGCCGCGATGCCATCCAGACCATTTTTGTCGCCGGCGGCATCGGCATCACGCCGCTTCTCGCCATGGCTCAGGCACTCAACAACCAGAGCCTTGGCCACGAGCTGCACTACTTTGCCCAGAACGAAGCGCAGCTAGCATTCCCTGAAAAGACCGGCACGCTTGGCTCTTCGCTCAAGCCGCATCTCGGTCTTTCGCCCGAGCAGACCGGCGCCAAGCTGCGGGAGATCCTGACCGGCTACCGCCCGGACAAGCATGTCTATCTCTGCGGTCCCGGCCCGATGCTTGAGGCGGCACGCCATATCGCTGCCGAGATGGGGTGGCCCGAGACGGCGGTGCATTTCGAATACTTCAAGAACACCAATGTCATCGACGACAGCTCAAGCTTCGAGGTGGCACTTGCCCGCTCCTGCATGACGCTGACCGTGCCGGCCGGCAAGACGATACTCGAGGTGATGCGCGATGCCAGCATCGACATGCCCTCGTCCTGCGAACAGGGCGCTTGCGGCACCTGCCTTGCCACCGTCATCGAAGGCGAGCCGGACCATCAGGACGTCTATCTCAACGATGCCGAGCGCATGTCCGGCACCAAGATCATGACCTGCGTGTCGCGTGCCAAGTCGGCGCGGCTTGTCCTCGATCTCTAGGAGTTTGCCCAGTGATTACGCTCTATGACTACGAACTGTCGGGCAACTGCTACAAGCTGCGCCTGCTGATGGGCATGCTCGGCGTCGACTACAAGACGGTGCCGATCGACTTCTATCCCGGTCGCGAGCACAAGTCGGAATGGTTCCTCAAGATCAATCCGCTGGGGCAGTTGCCGGTCATTGATGACGACGGCCTCATCCTGCGCGACGCCCAGGCGATCCTTGTCTACCTCGCCTCGAAATATGACGCTTCGGGCACTTGGTATCCGCGCGACAACCCGGCGCTTCTCGGCGAGATCAGCCAGTGGCTGGCATTTGCCGATGGCATCACCTCGACATCGTCTGCCGCGCGCCTGCATGACGCGCTGTTTTACGACTTCGATATTGACGCGGCACGGGCCGGCGCGCATCGGCTGTTCCGCATCTTCGACGAGCATTTGTGGTTCGGCGAGCAGGAGGGGCGCGACTGGATCTGCTCGGCAAGACAGCCGACGGTCGCCGACATTGCCTGCTTCCCCTACATCATGCTGTCGGAAGAAGGCGGTATATCAAGACAGGACTATCCGGCAATCCGCCGCTGGTGCGATCGTGTCAAACGCATCAAGGGTTTTACCGTCATGTCGGGGATATTCCCGGCAGGGCCTGCCAAGGCGGCTTGAATAGTCGCCGACACGTTTCGTTTGGTCCAAGGTTGCGAGTGTCATGCCCGACCGCTATGCCCGGGGCGAGATTGTTTGACGAGAAGGCAGAGCTGATGAAGACCATTTCCACGTCCAAGTCGCATGGCGGTGTCCAGGGCGTTTATTCACATGCTTCCGAGGCCTGCGCCTGCGACATGACCTTTGCCGTCTTCGTGCCGCCGCAAGCCAAGGACGGCCCGGTGCCGGTGCTTTGGTATCTCTCGGGCCTGACCTGCACGCATGCCAATGTCATGGACAAGGGCGAGTATCGGCGCCTAGCGGCCGAACTCGGCCTGATCGTGGTCTGCCCCGACACCAGCCCGCGCGGCGAAGGCATTCCGGACGAGAAGGACAACTGGCAGTTCGGCTCAGGCGCCGGCTTCTACGTCGACGCGACGCAGGAGCCGTTCGCCAAGAATTACCGCATGTATTCCTATGTCACCGAGGAGCTGCCTGTATTGATCGCGGCCAACTTCCCCGCCGACATGTCGCGCCAGGCGATCTTTGGCCATTCGATGGGCGGCCATGGCGCGCTGACCATCGCGTTAAAGAACCCCGAGCGCTTCAAGAGCTGCTCGGCTTTCGCGCCGATCGCCCAGCCCAGCACGGCAGGCTGGTCGAAGCCGGCGCTGGAGAAATATCTTGGCACCGAGGAAAAATCCTGGCGCGCCTATGACACGACGCTGCTGATCGAGGACGGCAAGCGTTTCCCGGAATTCCTGGTCGACCAGGGTTCGGCCGACGGTTTTCTGCAGGAAGGCCTGCGGCCATGGCTGCTCGACGAAGCTTGCAAGAAGGCGGGCATCGGGCTCACTTTGCGCATGCAGTATGGCTACGACCACTCCTACAACTTCATCTCGACGTTCATGGATGATCACCTGAGGTGGCACGCTGCGCGGCTTGGCTGAGGGCCGAAAGTCGCTCTCACGGCTTTGACGCAAGCAGCTTGGCGAAGACATGGCGCTTCGCCTTGCTGATGCTGATCTCCAGCGTTTCATATTGTGCCAGATGTGCCGATATCGCGCTTGCGAGCATGCAGCCGGTGCCGCGCATGGCGACCGCGATGCGCGACGCGTCGAACCGGATGGGCTCCCGTCCCCGCAAGAACAGCAGGTCGGTGGCTGCCGCTCCCGTTGCGTGGCCGCCCTTGACGAGAATAGCCAGTGCGCCCGCGTCGAACAGTTTTTCGGCTTGCCTGACGATGTCGTTTTCACCCGTGGCGAGGGAGAGGCCGCTGAGCAGCGCCAGTTCGGGCAGGTTGGGTGTAACCAGCGTGCAAAGCGGAAACAGTTTGCGCTTGAGCGTGTTGACGGCGTCTTCGTCGAGTAACTGACGTCCCGAGGTCGAGGCGAGCACGGGGTCGAGCACGACGGGCACCGGCAGGTTGCTCGCCAGTACCGAGGCGACGGCATCTATGGTCGCCGCCGTTCCTAGCATGCCGATCTTGACCGCCGCGACGGGGTTCGCGGCGAAGGCCGCGCGCATTTGGTCGGCCACGAGGTCGGACGGCATCTGTTCGACCCGCTCAACGGCATCATGCGTCTGGACCGTCACGGCGGTGAGGGCGACACAGCTACGCAGGCCGAAGGCCGATACGGTCTCGACATCGCGGACGAGTCCGGCGCCACCGCTCGAATCCGAGCCGGCAACGATGAGCACATGCGGGGTCATCGCCATGCGGCCGTCGCGGCCAGCCATTCGCGTGTCCGCCCTTCGGGATCGGCATTGCGGGTGATGTCGGTAACCACCGCAGCGCTGTCGGCGCCCTGCGCGAAGACGCCTGGGATGCGCTCGATGTTGAGGCCGCCGATGGCGACCAGCGGCAGGTCGCCAACGCGGCGCTTCCACTTGGCAATGGGGTCGAGGCCCTGTGGCGCCCATTTCATGGCTTTCAGGATGGTCGGATAAATCGGTCCGAGCGCGATATAGTCGGGTTCGACTGCGAGCGCTGTTTCGAGCTCGGCGGGATCGTGCGTGCTGAGGCCGAGCTTCAGTCCGGCCTTGCGGATCGCCTTGAGGTCGGCGTCGGCAAGGTCCTCCTGGCCGAGATGGACAAAATCACAAGCTTCCTCGATGGCCTTTTCCCAGTAGTCGTTGACGATCAACTGGCAGCCATGGCGCTCGCAGACTGCTTTCGAGGTGCGGATTTCGCGGCGCAGTTCGGGCGCGCCCATATCCTTGATGCGCAACTGAACCAACTTGACGCCTGATGGCACCAGCCGCTCGATCCAGGCGGCGGAATCGACGATGAGATAGAACGGGTCGAGCTTCATGAGAATGCTGCCATGCCGATGACGGGAGTGGAAGGAACGGCCATGTCGCGCGGTTCGAGCGGGCCTGCGAGAAATGCCTCATGGCCAGCTTGGACCGCCTTGCCAAAGGCTGCGGCCATGGCGACGGGATCGCCTGACTTGGCGACGGCGGTGTTGAGCAGCACGGCGTCGTAACCCAGCTCCATGACGGCTGCCGCATGTGACGGTCGGCCGATGCCGGCGTCGACGATCAGCGGCAGGTTGGGAAAGTGTCCGCGCAGGCTGCGCAGCGCATCAAGATTTTGCGGGCCACGAGCGGAGCCGATCGGCGCGCACCATGGCATCAAAAGCTTGCAGCCGGCATCGACAAGGCGTTCGGCGACGACCAGATCGTCGGTCGTGTAGGGGAAGATTTCGAAGCCATCCGACGCGAGAATCTTCGCTGCTTCGACGAGGCCGAACACGTCTGGCTGCAGCGTGTCGTGGTTGCCGATGACCTCGAGCTTGATCCAGTTGGTGGCGAACACTTCGCGCGCCATTTTTGCCGTCGTCACTGCTTCCTTGACCGAATGACAGCCGGCGGTGTTGGGCAGGACGCGCACGCCGAGCGACTGGATCAGCGACCAGAATTTCTGGCCCGCCCGTCCGCCCGAAGTCTCGCGACGCAGCGAAACGGTCACAATGTCGGTTCGCGAGGCTTTCACCGCATCGGCCATCACAGCGGGCGAGGGGTAGAGTGCCGTGCCGAGCAAGAGGCGCGATGAGACTTCAGTGTCGTAGAGCTTCAGCATGATCAGCCACCCTTCATCGGAGAGAGAATTTCGATGCGGTCGCCTTCGGAGAGTCCGCAACCGTTGCGCTCTTGTGCCGGCACGACCTCGCCGTTGAGCGCGGTGGCGAGCCAGCCACCCTCGTAGTCGAGTTCGGCCAGCAGCGCGGCGAGGGTTGCGGCGGCCACCTCGTGGTTTTCGCCGTTAATGATGAGCTTCATCGACAAGCTCCTTGCTGGCTTGGTGACCGAGCATGATGTCGGCCGCCTGCCGGGCCATGGCAGGCGAGAGCAAGAAGCCGTGGCGATAGAGGCCGTTGATGCTGAGCCTGTTGCCGTCATGCTCGATGCGCGGAAGATTGTCCGGATATGCCGGGCGGACACCGACGCACGCCTCGACGATCTCAGCTTCGCCGAAGGCCGGGTGCAGCGCATAGGCGGCGTTGAGCAGTTCCATCATCGAACGTGCGGTGATCGGGCCGGCGGCATCGCTTTCGATCATCGTTGCGCCGACCATGAAATGATTATTGGCGCGCGRCACGATGTAGACCGGGATGCGCGGATGCAGCAGGCGCACAGGCCGGGACAGCGAGACGTCCGTGGTGCGCAGCAACAGCATTTCGCCGCGCACGCCGCGAAGCTCTGGGTGCTTCGCCGCCATACCGGTACAATCGACCTCGAGGTCTACGGTGCCAGGCGTCTGCGTCGCACCGTAGCCGAACGCGAAATGCACGCCCATCCGGGTCAGCTTTTCCTTGAGGCCGAGCAATGCTTGGCGCGGATCGAGATGCGCTTCCTCTGCAAAGAACAGCCCACGCGAAAACCGACCTGCCAAGTCTGGTTCGAGCGCAGCGATGGCATCGCCGTCGACTAAGACATGGCCAGAGGTTCGACTGCTAAAACGGTCGAGTTCGGCGGTGTCACGCGCCGGCGCCAGCACTAGCGTACCGTTGCGCACGACATGGCCAGGCAGGGCGGCGTCCCACCAGTCCGCCGCCTGCCTGCCCAAGGTCAGTACGGTTACTTCGGCGCTCTCGCGCTCGCACCATGGCGCCAGCATGCCGCCGGCTTGCCATGAGGCATTGCCGGCGATCTGACGTCGCTGCTCGACGACCGTGACGCTTGTACCGCGCGACGCCAGCTCATGGGCGAGCGTCAGGCCGGTGACGCCCGCGCCGCGGATGAGCACCTTCATGGCTGGCCTGCTGCCTCCGTTCCTTCGACCGCCATATAGAGGTCGCCGCCATCGCGGAATTTCTCCGCCATCGCCGCCATGCCGGCGGCGCGCGCCTCGTTGCGGATGTCGTGCGAAATCCGCATCGAGCAGAATTTCGGCCCGCACATCGAGCAGAAATGCGCCACCTTGTGTGCTTCCTTGGGCAAGGTCGCATCGTGGAAGGATCGGGCCGTGTCGGGGTCGAGCGACAGGTTGAACTGGTCTTCCCAGCGGAACTCGAAGCGTGCCCGCGACAGCGCGTCGTCCCTGACCTTGGACGCAGGATGACCCTTGGCGAGATCGGCGGCATGGGCCGCGATCTTGTAGGTGATGACGCCGACCTTGACGTCGTCGCGGTCGGGCAGGCCGAGATGCTCCTTGGGGGTGACGTAGCAAAGCATGGCCGTGCCGAACCAGCCGATCATCGCCGCACCTATGCCCGAGGTGATGTGGTCGTAGCCGGGCGCGATGTCGGTGGTCAAAGGCCCAAGCGTGTAGAAGGGGGCTTCGCCGCAGACTTCCAACTGCTTGTCCATGTTTTCCTTGATCTTGTGCATCGGCACATGGCCGGGGCCTTCGATCATCACCTGGCAGTCCTTGGCCCAGGCGATCTGGGTCAGCTCGCCAAGCGTTTCCAGTTCGGCGAACTGGGCTGCGTCGTTGGCGTCGGCAATCGAGCCGGGGCGCAGGCCGTCACCGAGCGAGAAGGCGACGTCATAGGTGCGGCAGATGTCGCAGATTTCCTCGAAATGCTCGTAGAGGAAGCTTTCCTTGTGGTGATGCAGGCACCACTTGGCCATGATTGAGCCGCCGCGCGAGACGATGCCGGTGACCCGGTCGACGGTCAGATGGATATAGGGCAGCCGCACGCCGGCATGGATGGTGAAATAGTCGACGCCCTGTTCGGCCTGCTCGATCAGCGTGTCGCGGTAGATTTCCCAGGTCAGGTCCTCGGCAACGCCGCTGACCTTTTCCAGCGCCTGGTAGAGCGGCACAGTGCCGATCGGCACCGGTGAATTGCGGATGATCCAGTCGCGGATGTTGTGGATGTTGCGGCCCGTCGACAGGTCCATCACCGTGTCGGCGCCCCAGCGGATCGACCACACCATCTTTTCGACCTCTTCGGCCATCGACGAGGTCACAGCCGAGTTGCCGATATTGGCGTTGATCTTGACCAGGAAATTGCGGCCGATGATCATCGGCTCGCTCTCTGGATGGTTGATGTTGGAGGGGATGATCGCCCTTCCACGCGCAACTTCTTCGCGGACGAATTCAGGTGTGACGAAGTCGGGAATGACAGCGCCAAAGCTCTCGCCGTCGCGCTTCATCTTCTCGCGCAACTGCTCGCGGCCGAGGTTTTCGCGGATGGCGACGAACTCCATCTCCGGCGTGATGATGCCGGCGCGGGCATAGGCAATCTGGGTGACTGCGCGTCCGCCGGTGGCGCGCAGCGGCTTGTTGCGGACAGGGAACTCCGGCGTCAGCCTTTCGCCCGAGACAAAGCCGTTGTCCTCGGCTTTCACGGTGCGGCCGTCGTAACGTTCGACGTCGCCGCGGGCGACGATCCAATCCTCGCGCAGCCTGGCCAGGCCGCCCTCGATATTGGTTGTCACAGTCGCGTCGGTGTAGGGACCCGACGAATCATAGACCGTGACGGGCGGCTCCATGGCGGTCGGGTGCACCGAGATTTCGCGCATCGGCACGCGGATGCCGGGGTGGATGAGACCTGGTTTGTGGACCTTTTTCGAGGCGGGCAGTGCGCCTGTTGTGACGGTCGGGGTCAGGGCATTCATGGTGAGCCTCCTTGCTCTGATGCAACGGAGACCCAGTTCGTGCGATGAGGAGGAGGTGAGACCTTGCCTGAGGGACTTCGAGCGTTTGCTCGAATGCCGATGCCGGAAGAAGCCGACCCGCGAAGCCTCGCACCGTCCCTACGCCAGTGTGAACTGGATCAGGTTCAACGGGTCACTGCGCTGCGCGAGCTAGCAGTATCTCAGCCCCTTGTCGGGACCCCCCTGGTGAGCCTTAAGGATGAGCGCGGAACGGGCCTTCTGTCAACCGGGCTTTCGATATTGTCGCGACAATGCCAAACTCACCGCGGACGGCCATTGCGGTTTTCAAAGCGTTGGGATAATAGGTCAGCGTTACTGACATAAATTGTCTGCCGCGCAGGGAGGACCAGTTGGCCTGCGCGCGAGACAGGAGGAACATCCGTGACGGACAATCCCTCGCCACTCAAGTTCCACGTGCCCGAGCCCGAGGTTCGGCCGGGCGGGACGCCCGACTTTTCCAACGTGCCGATTCCCAAGGCCGGATCGGTCATGCGACCGGAGGTTGATGTCGATCCGCGCAACATCCGTGATCTCGCTTATTCGATCATCCGGGTGCTTAACCGCGAAGGTGATGCTGTCGGGCCCTGGGCCGGCACGCTGACCGACGAGGAACAGCTCGAAGGCCTGCGCCACATGGTGACGCTGCGTACTTTCGATGCGCGCATGCAGATGGCGCAACGCCAGGGCAAGACCTCGTTTTACATGCAGCATATGGGCGAGGAGGCGGTGAGCTGCGCCTTCCGCAAGGCGCTCAATCCCGGCGACATGAACTTCCCGACCTACCGCCAGGCCGGCCTGCTGATCGCGGGCGGCTACCCGATGGTCGAGATGATGAACCAGATCTATTCAAACGAGCGTGACCCGCTGAAGGGCCGTCAGCTGCCGGTGATGTATGCCTCGAAGGAGCACGGCTTCTTTTCGATCTCGGGCAATTTGACGACGCAGTACATCCAGGCCGTCGGCTGGGCGATGGCCTCGGCGATCAAGGGTGACACCAAGATCGCAGTCGGCTGGGTCGGCGACGGTGCGACGGCGGAAAGCGATTTCCACGCAGCGCTCGTCTTCGCATCGACCTACAAGGCACCCGTCGTGCTCAACATCGTCAACAACCAGTGGGCGATCTCGACCTTCCAGGGCATCGCCCGCGGCGGCTCCGGCACCTTTGCCGCGCGCGGCCTTGGTTTCGGCATTGCGGCGCTGCGCGTCGACGGCAACGACTATCTCGCCGTCCATGCCGTGGCCAAATGGGCGACCGAACGCGCGCGGCGCAACCTCGGCCCGACGCTTGTCGAATATGTCACCTACCGTGTCGGCGCGCACTCGACCTCCGACGATCCGTCCGCCTATCGGCCCAAGACCGAGTCCGACGCCTGGCCGCTCGGCGACCCGGTGATCAGGCTCAAGAACCATCTGATCAAGCGCGGTCTGTGGTCGGACGAGCGCCACAAGCAGGCCGAGGCTGAGATCCTCGAAACCGTCATATCAGCGCAGAAGGAAGCGGAAAGCCACGGCACCTTGCATGCCGGCGGTAAGCCGTCGACACGCGACATGTTCGAGGGTGTCTATGCCGAGATGCCGCCGCATCTCAGGCGCCAGCGCCAGAAGGCGGGGGTATAAGCCATGCCGCGCATGACAATGATCGAAGCCATCCGCAGCGCCATGGACGTTGCCATGGGGCGCGATGACGATGTCGTGGTCTTCGGCGAGGACGTCGGCTATTTCGGCGGTGTTTTCCGCTGCACGCAAGGCCTCCAGCAGAAATACGGTCGTTCGCGTTGTTTCGACGCGCCGATCAGCGAATTGGGCATTGTCGGTGCCGCCATCGGCATGGCCGCCTACGGGCTCAAGCCATGCGTCGAGGTGCAGTTCGCCGACTACGTCTATCCAGCATATGACCAGATCGTTTCGGAAGCGGCACGATTGCGCTACCGATCCAATGGCGAGTTCACCTGTCCGATCGTCGTGCGCATGCCGACCGGCGGCGGCATCTTTGGCGGACAAACCCACAGCCAGAGCCCCGAGGCGCTTTTCACCCACGTTTCAGGTCTCAAGGTGGTGGTTCCGTCCAATCCGCTCGATGCCAAGGGCCTGCTGATCGCTTCCATCGAAGATCCGGATCCGGTGATCTTTCTGGAGCCGAAACGATTATACAACGGCCCCTTCGACGGCCATCACGACCGGCCGGTCACGGCATGGTCGAAGCACGAACTGGGCGAGGTGCCCGATGGGCACTACACCACGCCACTCGGCAGGGCGGAGATCCGCCGGCCGGGCTCTGATGTGACTGTGCTGGCCTATGGCACCATGGTCTATGTCGCCCAGGCGGCTGCCGAGGAAACCGGCATCGACGCCGAGGTCATCGACTTGCGCACGCTGTTGCCGCTCGATCTCGACACCATAGTCGCCTCGGTCAAGAAGACCCGCCGCTGCGTCATCGTCCATGAAGCGACATTGACCTCCGGCTTCGGTGCCGAACTTGCAGCGCTTGTGCAGGAGCACTGCTTCTACCACCTCGAAGCGCCGATCGCGCGCGTCACCGGCTGGGATACGCCTTATCCGCATGCGCAGGAGTGGGACTATTTCCCCGGTCCGAAGCGTGTCGGGCAGGCGCTGATTGAAACGATGGAGGCCTGAGCATGGGCGAACATGTCATCAAGCTTCCCGACGTCGGCGAAGGCGTGGCCGAAGCCGAGCTGGTCGAATGGCACGTCAAGGTCGGCGACCTTGTCCGCGAGGACGCAGTGCTTGCTGCCGTCATGACCGACAAGGCGACGGTCGAGATCCCGTCGCCGGTCGATGGCGAGATCAGCTGGCTTGGCGCCGAAATCGGCGACACCGTCGCTGTCGGCTCGCCGATCGTGCGGATCAAGGTGGCCGGCGATGCGCCAGCTGACACGGCGCCTGCCAAAGCACCCGCTCCGGCCGAGCGCGAGGGCAAGGATGTTGCGCCAACTGTCGCCGCGGAAACCGCTTCTGAGCCGGCTAAGAAAGTCGAATCAACACCCGCTGTGAAGGCTCCCACACCGGCCGCTGCACTCAAGCCAATGCCGCAAGCGACCGTTGGCCTGCCCCGACCGGAAGGCGAACGGCCCATTGCTTCGCCCGCTGTCCGCCTGCGCGCCAAGGAAGCCGGCATCGATCTGCGTCAGGTCCCAGGAACTGGTCCCGCTGGCCGGGTCACGCATGAAGACCTCGACGCTTTCGCCTCGCGCGGCGCACAGCCGGCAGCAACTGGCTTGGAGGCCAAGACCGGGGTCGAGGAGATCAAGATCGTCGGCCTGCGCCGCCGCATCGCCGAGAAGATGTCGCTGGCCAAGTCGCGCATTCCCCACATCACCTATGTCGAGGAAATCGACGTCACGGCACTGGAGGAACTGCGTACCAAGCTCAACGCGTCGAAAAAGCCGGACAGGCCGAAGCTGACGCTGTTGCCATTCCTGATGCGGGCGCTGGTCAAGGCGGTTGCCGAGCAACCGCAGCTCAATGCGCTGTTCGACGACGATGCCGGCGTCGTCATGCGCCATGCCGGCGTGCATATCGGCATGGCCGCGCAGACGCCGGGCGGGCTCGTTGTTCCCGTGATCAAGCATGCCGAAGCGCGCGACCTGTGGGACTGCGCCGCCGAGGTCAATCGCCTTGCCGATGCCGCCAAGGCAGGCACGGCGACGCGAGAGGAACTGACCGGCTCGACCATCACCATCACCTCGCTGGGCGCGATGGGCGGCGTCGCCACCACGCCTGTCATCAACTACCCAGAGGTGGCGATCGTCGGCGTCAACAAGATCATGGTGCGGCCGATGTGGGACGGCACCCAGTTCATACCGCGCAAGATGATGAACATCTCCTCCAGCTTCGACCATCGCGTCATCGACGGCTGGGACGCGGCGGTCTTCGTCCAGCGCATCAAGGCGCTGCTCGAAGCGCCGGCAATGATCTTCATGGAAGGCTGAGGCGATGAAGGAAATTTCCTGCAAGCTTCTCATCATCGGCGCCGGCCCCGGCGGCTACATCTGCGCCATCCGCGCCGGCCAGCTCGGCATCGACACGGTGATCGTCGAAGCGGCCAAGCCGGGCGGCACCTGCCTCAATGTCGGCTGCATCCCCTCCAAGGCGATGATCCATGCAGCGGATGAGTATCTCAAGGTCTCCGAGATGGCTGGAGGCACCAGTCCGTTCGGCATCAGCGTATCGGCGCCGGTGCTCGACCTTGCCAAGACCGTCGCCTGGAAGGATCGTATCGTTGGCCGCTTGACCAGCGGCGTGGCTGGGCTGCTCAAGAAGGCCAGGGTCAAGTCGGTGCAGGGCTGGGCGCGCTTTCGTGACGGCAAGACCGTCGAGGTCGACACCGAGACCGGCTTGCAGGTGATCCGCGCTGAAATCATCGTCATTGCCACCGGTTCCGCGCCGGTCGAACTGCCGTTCCTGCCCTTCGGTGGGCAGGTGATTTCGTCAACCGAGGCTCTGGCACTCAAGCACGTGCCGGCTGAGCTTGCCGTTGTCGGCGGTGGCTATATCGGGCTGGAGCTCGGCACTGCCTTTGCCAAGCTGGGCTCAAAGGTGACCGTCGTGGAAGCCTTGCCGCGCATCCTGCCGCAATATGACGCCGAACTGACGCGGCCCGTCGCCAAGCGCCTGGAAGCGCTCGGCGTCAAGGTGATGACGGGTGCAAAGGCCAAGGGGCTCAGCGCCAAGGGCGATGCGCTTCTGGTCGAGGCAGCCGATGGCAGCGAGCAGAAGATCGCGGCCGACAAGGTGCTTGTCACCGTGGGCCGCAAGCCGCTTGTCGAAGGCTGGGGGCTGGAGGAGATCGACCTCGATCGCGACGGCCGTTTCATCCGCATCGACGAACAGTGCCGCACCTCGATGCGCGGCATCTACGCTATCGGCGACGTCACCGGCGAGCCGATGCTGGCGCACCGTGCCATGGCGCAGGGCGAAATGGTCGCCGAGATCGTCGCTGGCCACAAAAGAAGCTGGGACAAGCGCTCGATCCCCGCTGTCTGCTTCACCGATCCAGAGATCGTCACTGCAGGCTTGTCGCCCGACGAAGCAAAAAACCTCGGTATCGAGATCAAGTCATCGCAGTTCCCGTTTTCGGCCAATGGCCGGGCGATGACGCTGGCGAGCGAGGACGGCTTCGTGCGCATCGTTGCGCGCGCTGACAACCATCTGGTGCTCGGTATCCAGGCGGTCGGCGCTGGCGTTTCGGAGCTGTCAGCGGCCTTCAGCCTGGCCATCGAGATGGGCGCACGGCTGGAGGATATCGCCGGCACCATCCATGCCCATCCAACTCAGAGCGAGGCTTTCCTTGAGGCCTCTTTGCGCACGCTTGGCCATGCGCTGCATATCTAATCTGTGACGCGGCCCTGCGCCGCGTCACCTCGTGCCTTGCCGTGGCGTGCCGCTTAGGCTAACAAGCCCACGCACTGGACGACCAGTGCCTTGAACGCTCGGGGACGGCCCCATCCAAAAGATGGCGCCAATAATTGCTACCCCGACCGAAACTCATCTCAAAAATCGCGAAAAAGCTGCGGAACCGCTTTTGGCGGACCGTAGGCACGCTTGGTCAATTTTGGCTTCCGGATATGGCTCCGGTGCGCGCGCTTTCGCATCAGCAATCGAACCGACCGGAGAGGCACTGTGGCCGGACCAATAGAACAATTTGAAATCAAGCCGATTTTCACCCTCTTCGAGTTTGCGGGGCAGGAATTCGCTTTCACCAACTCCGCCGCTTATATGGTGGGGGCAGTGGTGTTCGGCGGGTTGTTCCTCATGCTTTCGACGAGCGGTCGAGCGCTGGTGCCCTCCCGCCTGCAGTCGATCACCGAACTGATCTACGAGTTCGTGTCAAAGACGCTGCGCGACAATGCGGGCGAGAGCGGCATGAAGTTCTTTCCGCTCGTCTTTTCGCTGTTTGTCTTCATCCTGATCGCCAATCTCGCGGGCTTGTTCCCCTACGCGTTCACGGTCACCAGCCACATCATCGTGACCTTCGCTTTCGCCATGCTGGTGTTCGGTACGGTCACGATCTACGGCATCTGGAAGAACGGCCTCGGCTTTTTCCGCCTGTTCATGCCCTCCGGTGTGCCGCTGCTCTTGTCGCCGATCATCGTGCCGATCGAGATCGTCTCCTATATCTCGCGCCCGATCAGCCATTCGGTGCGTCTGTTCGCCGTCATGCTCGCCGGCCACATCACGCTCAAGGTCTTCGCCGGTTTCGTGGTCAGCCTCGGCAGCATGGGAACCCTCGGCATCTTCGCCGCCATCCTGCCGCTGACGATGACGGTCGCGCTCACCGGGCTCGAACTTCTGATGGCGGTGATCCAGGCCTACATCTTCACCATGCTGACCTGCATGTATCTGAACGACGCGCTGCACCCCGGCCATTGATCAGGCACAAGTCACTTGAAAACAAAAACCCCGGCGTAAAGCCGGGGTTGATGGATTGGCGGCTGTCGGCCGATCTCGATTCTCAGTCGCGCGGCGGCCAGACCTTGTCGCTCATGCCCATCTTGGGTTCGCCCAGCAGCGGTGTCTTCAGCGCATAGACGCCGTCGATCGCAAACAGCCAGATGATATTGCGGTCATATTCGGTGAACACCGCAAAGCTCGCATTGTCGTAAGTGTAATCCGGCATCTCCTTGTCTGTCGGGAAACGCGGAACGAAATAGCCGGCGATCTTGGGATCGGCGGGGTTCTTGACGTCGAAGAGCTGCAGACCGGCATTGTAGAAGGCATATGGCGCGAGCCCGTCGCGGCCATGGCCCGGCTGGTGCGTGGTGCCCGAGCGCTTCGGCCCAAAACTGCCCTTGCGCTGGCAGAAATCGGTGAAGTTCGCGTCCTTGGGCGGTGTCGGCCGCGGCAAGGTCGCCACGATCTCCGGCTTGGCCGGATCCTTGGCGTTGATCACCAGCACATCCTTGTAGGGCTCGTAGCAGTTCGAGTTCATCGGATAGCCGTTGGCGAAGACATAACCGGTGCGGGCGTACTGGGAGGTGTCGACATTGTCGAACTCGGTGCCTGCGAAGCTCGGCGCAATGCCGACATGCCCCTTCATCTCAGGGTTGTCGGGGTTGGTCAGGTCGAAGGTGTAAAGGCCAAGCCCGCCCATGGCGCCGAAGGCGATCTTGCCGCCCTTTTCCACCGGCGTCGGCAGGAATGGCGGCATGCGCGAGCCCATCCACGAGGTGCGGTTGCCGGCGCGCGGGTTCATCAGGTAGGCGTTCTCGCTCGCCTTGTCGCCGACCACCTGGCCCGGCACCTTGACCTGGCTGACGAACACCGGATTGGCCGGGTCCGACATGTCCCAAACCTGGTAGCCCGGCGAGTGCAGATAGTCGGGGTATTCAGTCAGCGCGTAGGAATCGTCGGGTGCGGCCGACAGATACATGTATTTGCCGCCGAACCATGCGGGTGCGTCGAGCGAGCCCGAGCCCTGCTGCTGGCCGATCGGCGCGTCCGGGTTCTTGGTGTCGGTGGTGCGGGTCGCGATCAGTTTCCAGTCGCTCGGCAGCGGGCCGTTCATCTCATAGACCTTGAAGCCCTTTAGTGAATTGTATTTGCGCAGCGATTCGACGATGTCGGGCTGGGTGCGCTTGTTGTCGAGAATGCCGAAGCGGCCGATTTCGTAGGAAGCGACGACGACATTCTTCTGGAGCTTCTCGCTCCAGGCCATGGTGATGCCGCCGAAATAGTCCTGGACCGTCTTGGCGTCCCAATCCTCGCTGGAGCCTTCCGGCCCCCACACGCCGCCCTTGGAATAGACGACAGTAGCCTTGGCCGCGTCGGTGATGTCGAGCACGCGCATGTAGTCACGATCGTGCACATACATGTAGCGCTTGCCGTTAAAGTCGGCGACATCAGGCCAGGCGTGCCAGGGCGAGCTGACATGCGGATAAAACGCGATCTCCTCGACATTTTGGCTGTAGGTCTTGTCGTCCCAACCTTCCAGCTGGCCGGGGAAATTGGGCGCTTCGCCCAAGGGCGTGGCGCGGGGTGCCACGAACGTGCCGGTGGCCGCGTCCATGCCAAAATCCTTGCCCGGTACGGGTGCTGGCGGCGCCTTGTCGTAGGTCAGGTCATGCCACTGCTTGAGATAGGGATCGGTGATGTTGATCTCGGTCGGCACCTTGGATTCCCAGTCTTCGGCGGCAGCCATGCCGACCGCCAGCGCCAGGAATGAGCAGCTGATCGCAATCATCTTAGGTGTCATGATGTCTTGCCCTCCCGATTGACGCTATTTGGCTGCCGGCCCGCGTTCCTCGCATCGGGCCGATGGCAGCTTGGTCAGTTGAGGGAAGTTCGGTCAGTCAGAGAAGTGAATTCTTCGCATCCTGATATGATGATCTGGCATAGCAGGTGGCGTTGGCATGGCAC
>NZ_JBFUIP010000037.1:0-40626 GCF_056401815.1 Aminobacter sp. P4_D5
GTCATACATGGCGTTCTTCACTGCAGCTGGGCTGGCATGGCCTTGGGACATCGAGCCGAACAGCGTGCCTTTCTCGTTGGCTTCGGCAAGGTCCTTGATGGCTTTCTTGCCACAATCGTCGAAAGCCRTATCAGGCACATCGGTGCGCGCCGGCGCCGAGCCTTTGACCACGTTGAACGACGACTGGAACGCTGGGTCTTCGATGTCGGCAGCCATCTGCAGCTGCGCCTTCTTCTTGTCGTCGCCGACCTTGAACATCATGAACATGTCGGAGTTGAAGGTGACGGCGCCCTGCGTGCCGGGGAAGCGGATGCAGACGAAGTCGGTACCCGGCTTCTTGCCAGCATTGACAAACTCGCCCTTGGCCCAATCGCCCATTATCTGCATGCCGGCCTTGCCCTCGATGACCATGGCGGAATCAAGGTTCCACTCACGCCCGGAGAAATTGCTGTCGACATATGACTTGAGTTTCGCCAAGCGGTCGAAGGCTTCGACCATCTTGTCCGAATTCAGTGCAGTAGGGTCGAGGTCGATCATCGACGCCTTGTAGAAGTCTGGACCTAGCGACAGCACCACGGAGTCGAACATCGTCGACGCGTTCCAGGCATTGCCGCCGCCGACGATCGGGATGATGCCGTTAGCTTTCATCTTGTCGAGGRCAGYGATCAATTCGTCCCACGTCTCGGGCGCCTTGCCTCCGGCAGCGTCGAGGGCGGCCTTGTTGATCCAGACCCAATTGGTCGAGTGCACGTTGACCGGTGCTGCGATCCACTTGCCGTCATGCTTGGCGAAGTTTTGCAGCGCGCCCGGAATGACCTTGTCCCAGCCTTCCTTGTCAGCCATTTCGCTGAGGTCGCCAACCACGCCTTGCTTGGCCCAGTCGGTGATGTCGAAGCCAAGTGCCTGCACGGCTGTGGGTGGATCGCCTGCGGTGACGCGGGCGCGCAGCGCGGTCATCGCGGCTTCGCCGCCGCCGCCGGCAACTGGCATGTCCTTCCAGGTCACGCCCTGGGCTTCCAGGTTCTTCTTCAGCACGTTGAGTGCAGCAGCTTCACCGCCCGACGTCCACCAGTGCAGCACTTCCACACTTTCATCGGCATGCGCCATCGGCATCGGCGCGGCAAACAGCGCCGCAACAGCTGCCGTACTCATCAAAAACTTACGCATTCCAGTTCCTCCCGGTTGCAAGTTCCTCACGCACGATTGCGTGGCATAAGTTCCCTTCGGCCCCGCCTCGGGGAATTCCTCCTCTTGACCGTCAGGCCCGTGCCTCCTTCGGCATCCAGTGGCCCGTGCGCGGTCCGATATGCATGTTGAGCGTCTTGGTCTCGGTGTAATCCTCCACCGCATGGCGGCCGAGCTCGCGGCCGATGCCTGACTGGCGGTAACCGCCGAACGGCAATTCGGAAGCGCCGTCCATGAAGGTGTTCATCCACACGGTGCCTGCGCGTACCCGCCGGCCGACAGTCAGGCAGGTATCGAAGTCGCGGCTCCAAACGCCAGCCGACAGGCCATAGTCGATCGAATTGGCGATGCGGATCGCCTCGTCCGTGGTCTCGAAGGTAAGTACCGAAAGCACCGGTCCGAACACCTCCTCGCGCGCCACCGCCATGTCGGGGGCGACCGACGACAATATCGTCGGTTCCATGTACTGGCCAAGGCCGAGATCGGCGGCGGAACCACCGATGGCGACGTCAGCGCCACTGTCTCTCGCACCTTTCACGTAAGTGACGATCTTCGCAAGATGCTGCGGCGTGATGATCGCACCAACCTGCGTTTCGGGGTCAAGCGGATCGCCGACCTTGACCTTGGCGGAGAGGGTTGCAATGCGGCTGGTAACGTCTTCGGCGATGTCGCGATGGACGATCAGGCGCGAACCGGCGTTGCAGCATTCGCCTGCATTGAAGTAGGCGCCGAACACCGCCGCATCGACGAAATCGTCGAGATTGGCATCGGGGAAAACGATCTGCGGGTTCTTGCCGCCGAGTTCCAGCGACACCTTCTTCAGCGTCTGCGCCGCGTTCGCCATGGTCAGGCGCCCAATGCCAGTCGAGCCGGTGAACGACACCATGTCGACATCGGGATGGCTGGTCAGCGGCGCGCCGGCCTCGAGGCCGGTGCCGACGATGATGTTGACCACGCCAGCCGGAACGCCGGCTTCGAGCAGAATCTCGCCGAGCACCAGCGTCGAGCCTGAGGTCAGCTCCGACGGCTTGACCACCGCAGTACAGCCGCCGGCGAGCGCGAAGGGCAGCTTCTGGCTGACGATCAGGAACGGGAAATTCCACGGTGTGATGATCGAAACCACGCCGATCGCCTCGCGCAGAACCACCCCCAACGTGCCGTCGCCGAGCGTGTTGTAGCTCTCGCCATGCAGGTCACGCGCAAGGGCAGCGGCATAGCGCCAGATGTCGGCGGCCCCGGCCAGTTCTCCCTTGGCCTGCGAGATCGGCTTGCCCGATTCGATGCAGTCGAGAAAAGCAAGTTCGTCCGCCCGCGCAGCGATCATATCGGCGGCGCGCAACAGGATCAGCGAACGCTCGGCACCGGTCATCCGCGGCCAGTGGCCGTCGTCGAACGCGCGACGAGCTGCCGCAATGGCCCGCTCGGCATCGGCCTTTGTCGCCGCCTGATAACGGCTGACGACAACGCCATGTCCGGGGCTTGCGCGCTCGATGGTCGTGCCGGTCGAACCGGCGACCCATTTGCCGTCGATCAGCATCTTGAATTCACGAACCTTGAAACCGTCGAGCGGCTTGGGGCGCATCAGGACCGTCATTACCATTCTCCCGAAAATTTCGCCGCGCGCTTCTCGCTGAAGGCGGCAAGCCCTTCCTTCAGGTCGCCGGTCTTGGCGACGAGAATCGAGCCGAGCGCCTCGACGGCGGTTCCATTGTCTTCGCCATTGGCGGTGGCGATCATCAGCTTGGCGATTTCGACCGCCGCCGGACCACGCGCTGCAATGCGGTCTGCGTATTCGCGCGCCGCTGTCAGCGCCCCACCTGTTTCAACAACCTTGTCGACCAGCCCAAGTGCTGCGGCTTCTTCGGCGGAAAAAACCTCGCCGCCCAGTGCCATGCGACGCACGACCTGCGCACCTGCTCGGCGCACCAGCCGCTGCGTGCCCGACCATCCCGGCACCATGCCGAGCCCGGTCTCGGGCAGGCCGATCTTAACGTGCCGTTCGGCGATGCGAATGTCGGCCGCAATGGCAAGCTCCAGYCCGCCACCCAGCGCATGGCCGTTGATTGCCGCGATCAAAGGCACGCGCAGCGTCGCCAGCCGCTCGAACACACGATGGCCGAAGCGCACCCAGGCATGGCCGAACTCGCTCGGCGTCATCGCGCCCCAGGCCTTGATGTCGCCACCGGCCGAAAACGCCTTGCCCTCACCGGTAAGGATCGCGACACGAACGTCAGCATTGGCCTCGACCTCGTCACAGGCAGCCGAGAGCGCCTTGAGCATATCGATGTCGAAGGCGTTCAACTTGTCGGGCCGCGCCGCGGTGATGACCGCGACATGGCCTGAGACCTCGACCTTGATGCGCTGGTCAGCCATTGATACCACCAAGGGTACGCGCGGCCCTGCGCGGTAGTTTGAGCCCGATCGGCGCATCCGCAAACAATGCCGCGTCCATCAGCTTGAGCTTGTCGGAAACAATAAGCGGGAATTCCGACTGGTCGAGGATATGCGCCCTAAGGTCGACGCCGGGCGCGATCTCGGTGAGCACGATGCCGTCGACCGTCAGCTTCATCACGCAACGCTCGGTGACATAGGTGACGTCCTGGCCCTGCTCGACGCCGCGCCGGCCCGAGAAGGTGACGTGCTCAACCTCGTTGACCAGCTTCTTGAGTTTTCCTTCTTTGTCGATGACGAGCTTGCCGTTTGCGATGTCGAGCTTGGCACCGGCATTGAACATGCCGGAAAACACGATCTTCTTGGCCCGCGCCGTGATGTCGACAAAGCCGCCCGCCCCTGCCGTCACATGCGGCCGGAAGCTGAGCTTGGAGACATTGACCGAGCCGCTGCGGTCGATCTCCAGGAACGACAACAGCGATGCATCGAAGCCCGCACCCTGGAAATAGGTGAACTGGTAGGGCGACGGCATGAAGGCGTCGGCATTGGACGCGCAACCGAAGGCAAAATCGAGCAGTGGTACGCCGCCGACTGCCCCTTGCTCGATCACCCAGGTGACCTCGCCGTGCAGGCCTTCTTCGAGCAGGATGCGCGGCACATTGGCCGAGATGCCGAAGCCGAGATTGACGGCACTACCAGCCTCGAGCTCCTGCGCGACGCGCCGGGCTATGACCTTCTGGATGTTGAACTCCGGCACGCGGAAGCTGTCGAGCGGGCGCATGATCTCGCCCGAAATCGCCGGGTCGTAAGCCGTCTGCGTCGTCTGCTTCTGGTCGGGATCGACAACGATATAGTCGACAAGCATGCCGGGCACGCGCACGTCGTGCGGCCTGAGCGAGCCGTCCTTGGTGATGCGCTTGACCTGGGCGATGACGATGCCGCCATTGTTGCGCGCCGCAAGCGCCTGGTCGAGGCCGCCGAGATAGGCACCCTCATGTTCATAAGTGAGGTTGCCGCGTTCGTCTGATGTCGTCGCCCGGATGATTGCCACGTCAGGCGTTATGACCGGGAAATAGAGCCAGTCTTCGCCTTCGAAATTGATCTTCTTTACCACCGGTTCGGCGGCGGCCTTGGCGTTCATCGCGCAGCCCTGCCGATCAGGGTCTACGAAAGTGTCGAGCCCGATCTTGGTCAGCACGCCCGGACGCTTGGCCGCCGCCTCCCGGTGCATGTCGAACATGATGCCGGAAGGCACGTTGTAGGCGGCGACTTCCTCGTTGCCGATCATCTGCCAGATCAGCGGCGGCTCGGAACTTGACGGCCCCGAGGGGTAGGAGCCGCCGATGATCTTCTTGAGCAGGCCCTTCTTGGCGATGTGGTCGACGCCCTTGATGCCGCTCATGTCGCCTGCAGCGATCGGGTGCAGCGTCGTCAGATCACGCGGATGACCTGACGCCTCGAAGCGTTCGCCGATGGCCTTCAACATCAGATCGGGGCAGCCAAGACCGCTCGACGACGAGACCGAAACGACTGCGCCGTCCGGGATCAGGCTTGCCGCTTCAGCGGGCGTGATGTGCTTGCCCATCGCCTCAGAGCCCCGGTTCGATTGCAATCGCAGCACCCGTCGCAGCCGATTTGGCGACGGCAAGCCCGGTGGCCAACGACCACACGCCGTCCTCGCCGCTTGCCGCTGGCGCGCCATTGCCGGCGACGGCATTGTGGAAGGCCGAAAGTGCCGCTTCGTAGAGATTGTGCTGGCCGAGCGGCAGTTCGCGCTCGCCCTCGGCATTGCGCAGGACGACCGAGCCAACAGGCTTCTGCGTCATCACGTTGCGCGCGATCAGCGATCCCTCAGTGCCATGCACCTCGAAGCCGGTCTCGGCGAATTTGGTGGTAAAGGCGTCGTGAAATTGCGCGATGACACCTGATTTGAAGCGCAAAACGCCCATCACGCCGTCTTCAAGCCCGCGCATTCCCATGCCGCCGCTCTGGCTCAGCGCAATCGCTTCGACCGGATCGTCGCCCAGTACAAAACGCAACGTGTCGGCGTCATGCACCGTAATGTCGAGGATCACGCCGCCGCCAGCCTGCGGCTTGTCGAGCCGCCAACCCTGGAGATGCGGCGGCAGGTAGACGGCATGGAACACCCGTGCGGCCAGCGGCTTGCCGATGCGCCCCGAAGCGATGGCGTCACGCATGGCACGGTGGCTCGCCGCATTGCGCAGATGGTGGTTGGTCGCCATGACAACGCCGGCCTCGCGGGCAGCGACGACCATCGCCTTGGCATCGTCGAGCGAAAGCGCCAGCGGCTTTTCGCACAGCACATGCTTGCCGGCGCGCGCTGCGGCAATAGCCTGATCGTGGTGCAGTTCGTTGGTCGTGGAGATGTAGACGGCATCGATATCAGGATCGCCAAAGATACCGTCGAGCGAAGTGACCGATTTGGCGATTCCGTTCGCCTCGGCATAGGCACGGCCGCGCTCGGCATTGGTGCTCATCACCGAAACGATCTCGCCGCCGGTCGCCCGGATCGCGCCGATCACCCATTCCCTGGCGATGGTGCTCGCCCCGATCAGACCCCAGCGCGTCATGCCATAAGCTCCTTGACCCGTTGCGGCGCACCGCAGCTTTCGCGCACCACCAAACGCACCGTGGCCACCATTGCCTCGGCGTCGAAATCACCGGCATTGATCTGCTTGAGCAGAAGCTGTGCCGCCCGCCTGCCCATGCCTTGCGGATCGACGGAAACGGTGGTCAGCGCCGGCACTGCCGTCTTGGCCTCGATCACGTCGTCGAATCCGATTACGCCAAAATCGACACCCGGCTCGATGCGCGCGCTGCGCAGGCCATCGCAAGCGCCGAACGCCACCGCGTCGTTGAAGCAAAGGGCCGCTGTCGGCCGATCGGCCATGGACAGCATCCGCTCGACCGCCGCCACACCTCCGGCGCGCGATGGCGCCGAGCTGATGACCAGCTCTTCCGAGGGATCCAGGCCAGCTTCGCGCAGCGCATCGCGAAAGCCGCGCATCCGTTCTTCGAAGACGGCGGTGTCGTTGAAGCCGCCAAGGAAGGCGATGCGCCGATGCCCGAGTTCGACCAGGTGCCGGACCGCCGACATCGCACCGGCATGGCCATCGGAGACCACAGATGAAACTTTTAGGCCGGGCACGTTACGCGCCACGAGCACCACCGGAATGCCACTATCGACCAGCGGCTTGAGGTCGGCGGCTGTCGTGCCTCGCGCCGGCGACAGGATCAGCCCGGCCATGCCGTGCTCGCGCATCGAGGCGATCACCTCGCCCTGCCGGTCGGCGTTTTCGGAGGTATTGGCCATGAACTGGATGTAGCCGGCAGACTGCACGACCATATCCATGCCGACGGCAAGTTCGGCAAAGAAGCTGTTGGTCAGGTCGTTGACGACGATGCCGACGATCTTGGATTTTGACTGCCGGAGATTGGCAGCGCCACGGTTGTAGACGTAGCCAAGCTCGCGGATGACGGCACCCACCTTGGCTCGCGTCCCCTCGTTCACCAGTGAGCTGCCCTGAAGGACGAGCGACACGGTCGATTTCGACACGCCAGCGGCGTGCGCAACATCGACAACTGTCACTTTCGGCTGCTTCAACTCGATCCTCCCGGCGGGACTTACGGCCCGTTATTCGAGTCCAATAATTGGAACGTTCCAAACTGTCAAGCATCACGAGGCTTCGGAAGCTTGCGCCTTTCCGGCAGCGCCGAGCCAATGGTGCAACTTCGGCATCCACATTCCGAGCCCCTGTCGTGGGCGTTTGCAGGCTGTTGTGACCTTTTCGGCGAAAATTGCTCTGCGACTCCAGCGATCAAAGACTTGAAGTCCAGATGAACTCCGCGGCACCTCGATATTCCGCCTTGAAATTTGGAACGATCTAAATTACGACATGCAACCGATCAGGGGAGGAACCCATGGCCAGGTTTGTGAAGCTTCCACAAGTGGACCGCACGGTCATCGACTACAGGCTCGTGGGTACGCCATTGGAGCGACCCTCAGAAGTGCCCGTTTTCAACCGTATCGCCTATGCCGCAGCCCACGTCGTTTCCGATCCATGGGCCGATACAACCCCATGGAACAAGCCGGCGATCGACTGGGATACGACCATGGCCTTTCGCCATCACCTCTGGGGCCTCGGCTTCAGGATCGCCGAAGCGATGGACACCTCGCAGCGTGGAATGGGACTCGCCTGGGCCGGCGCACAGGAGCTGATCCGCCGTTCGCTCACCGAGGCGCGTTCGGTCGAAGGCGCGGACCTCGCCTGTGGCGCCGGCACTGATCAACTGGCCAAACAGGACGCCAAATCACTCGACGAGGTGATATCAGCCTATGAAGAACAGGTCGGCTTCGTTGAAAAGCATGGCGGCCGCTCGATCATGATGGCCAGCCGTGCACTCGCGCATGTTGCCAAATCGCCCGACGACTACCGCAAGGTCTACGGCCGGATACTAGGCCAGACCGGAGACAAGGTCATCCTCCACTGGCTCGGCGACATGTTCGACGCCGAGCTTGCAGGCTACTGGGGCAGCAGACGCTTCGAGGACGCGCTCGACACCGTGCTCGCCATCATCGTTGACCACAAGGACAAGGTCGAAGGCATCAAGATCTCGCTGCTCGACCAAGCCTATGAGGTCGAGCTACGCCGCCGCCTGCCCGAGGGCGTGATCTGCTTCACCGGCGACGATTTCAACTATGCCAGTTTGATCGAAGGCGACGGCACGCGCCACAGCCACGCACTGCTCGGCATCTTCGATGCGGTGGCACCCTCGGCCTCGAAGGCGCTTGCGGCTCTGGCGCAAGGCGATGTGGATACCTTCCGTGCCACCATCGAACCAACCGTGCCGCTGTCGCGCAAGATTTTCGAGGCGCCGACGCAGTACTACAAGGCTGGCGTCGTCTTTCTCGCCTGGCTCAACGGCCACCAGAACCATTTCACCATGCCGGCCGGCATGCAGTCGGCACGTGGAGCGGTGCATTACGCCGATATCTTCCGCCTGGCCGATCAAGCCAACGTACTCGACAGGCCAGACCTCGCGGTCGAGCGCGTGACGGCTCTCATGATGCAGTACGGCATCGGCTGACCCTTAGCTTCGCCTAGTCTAGCCCATTAATTTTTTGCGTTGGTTGGAACCAAACAGCGTCTCGGCTGTTTAGCTGTCGCTGGGGGCGGTGGCGTGCGCGTGAAATTTGTGCGTGCGGGCCTTTCGACGTGGTTCAATGAAATTGCTGAAACACCAAAGGAGCACTTATATGAAAAAGTTCGTACTCGCCTTGGCCGTTGCCGGCACAATGTCGTTTCCCGCCTTCGCCGACGCCAATGGCGTGGTAAAGGAATACAACAAGGAAACGCGCGTCATCACGCTGGAAGACGGCACCAGCTGGACTATTGACCCCTCTATCGCCATCCCACCGGAAGTTGCGGCAGGCGCCAAGGTCGATATCCAGACCGACAAGAACGACAACACCAAGGTGGTCAACGTTCTCATCAATCCATAGTCGGTTGCCGATTGCCAATTGCAGGCCACGGGCTCTGTCCGTGGCCTCTCATTTGACGGTATTCGTTCTAGTCGCCCTGCAGCATCACCGCAGGTTTGCTGTTGTACCTAATGTAGTACCAGCACATCCCCAGAGGAAAAACTGATCTCGGTCTTCTCGCCGACGGCAGGCGGAGGGCTGTTGGGGCTGTTGAAGGTGTCGAGCGAGACCATGTTTTGGCCAATGCCGACACGGACGCGGATGACCGAGCCCAGGAAATGCACGTCAGCGATCTGGCCGGTCAGGCTTGAATCATTGCCCGCCTTGCGCCCGAGCGCGATGGCCTCGGGACGAAGCGCAAACGACAGCGTGTCACCGGATTTCGACCCGTTGAGTTTGCCCTTGAGCCCTATCTCTTCGGCATTGATCTTGACCGTGCCCAACGCAGCGTCGCTGATCGTGCCCTCAAGCACATTGAGCGTGCCGACGAAGTTGGCGACGAACTTGGTCGAGGGCCGATTGTAGATCTCGAACGGCGTGCCGGTCTGGTCGGCGCGGCCTTCGTTCATCACCACGATGCGGTCGGASAKCGACAGCGCCTCCTCCTGGTCGTGSGTGACGAAGATGGTGGTGATGCCGAGCTTCTTCTGGATCGAGCGGATTTCCTCGCGCAGCGAAATGCGCACCTTGGCGTCAAGCGCCGACAGCGGCTCGTCGAGCAGGAGCAGCTTGGGCTTGGGCGCCAGCGCACGCGCCAAGGCGATACGCTGCTGCTGGCCACCTGAGAGCTGATAGGGATAGCGGTCGCCGAATTCGGGCAGCTTGATGATGTTGAGCATCTCGGCGACGCGCGCCTGAGCTTCCGCCTTGGGCATGCCGGCAACCTTGAGGCCGAAGCCGATGTTCTGGGCGACGGTCAGGTTGGGAAACAGCGCATAGGCCTGAAACACCATGCCGATATTGCGCTGGTTGGGCTTGAGGCCAGTAACGTCCTTGCCGCCGATCATGACCTTGCCGGCCGAGGGTTCCTCAAAGCCGGCGACGATGCGCAACATGGTGGTCTTGCCGCAACCCGAGGGTCCGAGGAAAGAGACGAACTCGCCCGCGCCGACATCAAGATTGAAATCCTTGACCACGGCAACGTTGCCGAAGGATTTCTTGACGTTCTGGATGGAAAGGAAGGGGTCGGCCATAGGCTTTTGCTCTTTTTGTTCAGTTCGGGCGATTTGCCGACTTCGGCGCGAAACGTGCAAGGATCTGGATCACCGACATGCACCCCCAGGTGATGGCAAAAGCAATGACCGCAAGTGCTGCCGGCTCATAGGCGCGGTTGGCACCAATGTTCTGCAGATAAGGACCGAAGGCCGGGCGGTTGAGCAGGCTCGCCAATGTGAACTCGCCGATGACGATGGCGAAGGTCAGGAAAGCTCCCGACAGCACGGCGATCAGCACGTTGGGCAGGATGACGCGCGCGATGATGGTCACCCAGCCGGCACCGAGAATCTGGGCGGCTTCAGTCAGCGTGCGCACGTCGATGGTGCGCAGGCCCGTGTCGACGGCGCGGTACATATAAGGCAGCGCCAGCGTCGCATAGCCGATCACCAGAAGCGCATCGGTTCCCCGCGCCGAGCCCAGGAACGGCAGCGGCGAGTTCGAACCATACATCCTGATATAGCCAAAGACGATGACGATGGCCGGAATGACGAGCGGCAGCAGAGTGATGAATTCGACGATGGGCCTGAGCTGCGGCATGCGCAGCCTGATCCAATAGGCCGTCGGCACGACAAGCAGCACGCCCAGGATGATCGTGAACACCGCCACCGTCACCGAATAGGCGAAGGTTTCCTGGAAGCGGGCGTCGCCGAGCACGACGCGGTAGGCGTCAAAAGAGTATTCGCCGCGCCGCATGCGCAGCGAAAACTCGAAAGTCGCGATCAGCGGAATGAAGAAATAGGCGGCGCCAACAGCAAAGACGAGCCAGGCCCAGAAGCGACTGGACTTCATTTGAGCCACCTCTCACTGCGGGTCCTGAACCAGATATAGAAGATGTTGGCGAGACCGGTGACGAAGATCATGCCGAAGGCTAGCGCATAGCCGAGATGCGGATTGTGCAGCACGTCGCCGCGGATCTGCGCATAAAGCTTGATCGGCACGATGTTGAGCGACGAGCCGGTGAACGCATAAGCGGTGGCAATGGCACCGAATGAGTTGGCGAAGAGCAAGATGACAGTGCCGAGGAAGCTCGGCCACAAAACCGGGATCACGACCATCCGCCAATATTGCCAGGTCGTGGCGCCGAGCGTTGCTGCCGCCTCGCCCCACTCGCGCTTGAGTCCGTCGATGGCGGGCGTGATGATGACGATCATCAGCGGGATCTGGAAGAAGAGATAGACAACGATCAGCCCCCACGAGCTGAGCACGTTGAAGCCCATCGCGTAGATGTTGATACCGAAGGCGTCGCGCAAGATGACGGTCACGAGCCCGAGACGGCCGAGGGTCGCCAGGAAGGCGAAGGCCAGCGGCACGCCGGCGAAATTCGAGGCGACGCCCGAAAACGTCATAGTTGACGAGCGCACCCAGGTGGGCAACCCGCCGCGCACGATGGCAATCGCCATGGCAAGGCCGACGAGAGCGCCGATGGTGGCGGAAAAGAAACTGATCTTGATCGACACCCAGTAAGAGTCGCGGATCGACTGGTCGATGAACAATTGCCGGATGTTGTCGAACGTGAACTGGCCCTGATCGTTCTGAAAGGCCCCGACGACGAGGTAGAGCGTCGGCAGGATCAGGAACATCAGTGCAAAAATGAAGAACGGCGCGACGCCGAGCCAATGGGTCGGCAGGCGGAAGCCTCTTTGCGCGTCCGGTGGCGCGGAGCGCGCGGCATCAGCCGTGGTGGTTATGCTGGCTTGGGTCATTCGTGCGCCGTCTTGAGAGAAAATACGGGCGACCACGTGGCCGCCCGTGATGGCAGAAACTCAATTACTGGACGTTGGCGCCAACCACCGAATCCCACTGCTTGGTCACGATCTCTTTCGCGGCTGACTGGTCGTCAAGCGTCGGGAACACGGCCTTTTCATAAGACGCAGGCGGCGGCAGCTTGTCGAGCATTGCCTGCGGAATCTTGCCGTTCTTGGCGAGATCGTTGAAGCGGATCGGGTGGCAGTAGCCATCCAACCACGCGAGTTGGCCTTCGTCCGAATAGAGATATTCCATCCACAGCTTGGCAGCGTTCGGATGCGGCGCATAGGCGCTGATCGCCTGGACGTAGACGCCAGCGACGACGCCCGTCTTTGGAACGACGACTTCGACCGGCGGGTTGTTGTTCAGCGTGTCCCGACCCTTAAGCGCGTTGTAATCCCAATAAACGATGATCGGCGTCTGGCCCTGTGCCAGCGTCGCTGCCTTGCCGGTGACCGGCACGAAGTTTCCCTTGGCGTTCAGCTCCTTGAAAAAGGCGAGGCCCTTCTCGCCTGCGGACTTGGCGTCGGTTGCGCCCGAGGCCAGGCCGGCCGCGTAGACGCCCTGGATCGCCTGGTTGGACGTGCGAGGATCGCCGGCGAGGGCGACGGAGTTCTTGTATTCGTCCTTGAGCAGGTCGGCCCAGTCTGTCGGCGCGTTCTTGACGAGATCCTTGTTCACCATGAACGACAGCACGCCGTAATAGTCGCCGTACCAGAAGCCGTCAGCATCCTTGGCGGTATCGGGGATCGAATCCCAGGTCGAGACCTTGTAGGGCTGGATCAGGCCGTCGGCCTTGGCCTGCGGGCCATAGGAGAGACCGACGTCGATGACGTCAGGCGCCTGCGGGCCCTTGTTGTCCTTGTTAGCCTTGATGGCCTCGATCTCGTCGCTGGAACCCGCATCGGGGTTCAATTCGTTGATGGTGATCTCGGGGTACTTCTTCTTGAAGCCTTCGAACACCGCGCCGTAACCGCACCAGTCATGCGGAAGCGCGATGGTGGTGAGCTGGCCTTCCGCCTTGGCGGCGGCCTCGAGCGCGGCGAGATCCTGCGCGGAAACGATCGCGGTCGTCACCATCAGCGACGCCGCGGTAAGGGAAAGCACTTTTCCCGTAAGCTTGAACATGTTGTCCTCTCCGTTGAACTGACGCCCTGAGACGCCTGCGATGCGGTATCGGCTTCATGTGACAATCGCATGAAGGTTAAATGAAGCCGGCGCGCGCAGTGGAAAAAAGTTAACTACTTTTAATCGGTTGTCGCAATCGTCGCCGTTGTTTACCGGCTAATTAAATTGCGGAAGCCTCCCCAAGCCCTCCCCTCTATTTTGCCGACTATACAAGTCGCGTTCGCGTTCCAGCACTAGTCTCAAACCGTCCCTTCGATGGCGTTTTCAAGCAAGCCGAGTGCTGCCTTCTTGGTGAGCTTGATCGGGTTGCCGCCAGCGGTCGGATCGACCACCGCCATGTCGGCGATCAGGGTCTTGCGTTTCTTGTCCATGTCGAGACCCTTGATGAGCCCGGGCAGCGCGTGCGGCACCTTGAGTTCTTTGCGCAGCTTGATCACCGCCTTGGCGAAACCGTCGAAACCGCCCTTGATGCCGCAATAGGCAGCCAGCCGGACGATCTTGTCTTCGATCGCATCGCGATTGAACGCCAGCACATAGGGCATGAAGACGGCATTGGTCATGCCGTGATGGGTGTCGTAGAGACCGCCGATCGGGTGCGACAGGGAATGGATGGCGCCGAGACCCTTCTGGAATGCGGTCGCGCCCATCGCTGCGGCAGCCATCATGTTGGCACGCGCGGTCAGATCCTTGCCGTTGGCGTAGGCCTTGGGCAGGTTTTCAAAGACCAGCCGCACGCCTTCGACGCCGATACCGTCCGCCATTGGATGAAACCCGGGCGCGCAATAAGCCTCCAGGCAGTGCGCCAGCGCATCCATGCCGGTGCCCGCGGTGATGAATTGCGGCATGCCCACCGAAAGTTCCGGATCGGCAATGACGATGGCAGGCAGGATCTTCGGATGGAAGATGACCTTCTTGGTATGCGTCGCCTCATGYGTCAGAACACTGGCGCGGCCGACCTCCGAGCCGGTACCGGCGGTGGTCGGAACGGCGATGATCGGTGCAATGGCGTCGGAGTTGGCCCGGGTCCACCAGTCGCCGACGTCTTCGAAATCCCACACCGGCAGCGTCTGGCCTGCCTGGAAGGCGATCAGCTTGCCGAGATCGAGCGCCGAACCGCCGCCAAAGGCGATGACGCCGTCATGCTTGCCCTTCTTGAAGGCTGCAATGCCTGCGGTGAGGTTGGACTCGACCGGGTTCGGGCGAACATCGGAAAAGACGCCGTAAGGCACCTTGGCGTCATCGAGGATCTTCAGCGTCGAAGCGACGACCGGCAGTTTTGCCAGGCCCGGATCGGTGACGAAAAGCGGCTTCTTGATGCCGGTGGCGGCAAGCGCGTCGGGCAGCTCCGAAATGCGACCGGCGCCGAAACGAACGGTGGTGGGGTAGTTCCACTTGGAAACGAGTTTGGACATGTCTTTGCTTTCAGGAAATCGATTGGCTTTCGGGAAATCAGATCTTTTCGCGCAGGTGATAGGACTTCGGCCGGGTCAGATTGTCGTAGCCGATCTGCGACAAGGCCGCGCCCTTGCCGGTGTCCTTGACGCCGGTCCACACGAGTGCGGGATCGAGATAGTCGCAGCGGTTCATGAACACCGTGCCTGTTTCAACGCGGTCGCCGATCGCAACTGCATGGTCGGTGTCTGAGGTCCAGATCGAAGCGGTCAGGCCATAGGGGCTGTCGTTCATCAAGGCGATGGCTTCTTCGTCATTGCGCACCTTCATGATGCCGACGATGGGGCCAAAGCTCTCCTCCCGCATGACGCTCATCTGGTGGTCGACATTGGTCAGCACTTCGGCCGGCAGGTAGGGCGATCCCGCTTTGTCAGCCGCGTCCTTGGTGTTCATATGCGCGACGGCACCCTTGCGCAGGGCTTCGGCCTTCTGCTCGCGGATGAAATCGGCGAAGCGGGCCTGCGCCATGGGCCCCATTGTCGTTGCCTGCTCAAGCGGATTGCCCAGAACATAGCTTTTTGTTTCCGCTATGAAGCCCTCAACGAACTGGTCATAGACCTTTTCGTGGACGTAGACACGCTCGATGCCGCAGCAGCACTGGCCGGAATTGAAGAACGCACCCTCGACGAGGTTGGCGACCGCATGGTCCATCTTGGCGTCGGGCAGCACATAGGCCGGGTCCTTGCCGCCAAGCTCGAGGCCGAGCGTCATGAAGGTGCCGGCCGCAGCCTTTTCGATGGCACGCCCACCAGCAACCGAGCCGGTGAAATTGACGTGGTCGATCTTGCCGGAGGCGAGCAGCTTCTCGGTCTGGACGTGGTTCAAGACGATGTTCTGGAACACGCCCTTGGGCAGGCCTGCCTTGTCGAAGGCCTGCTGGAAACGCTCGCCGACGAGCAGCGTCTGGGCGGCGTGCTTCAAGATGACGGTCGAGCCGGCCATCAGTGCAGGCACGATGGTATTGACGGCGGTCAGATAGGGATAGTTCCACGGCGCGATGACCATGACCACGCCGAGTGGGTCCTTGCGGACATAGCGGCGGAAGCCGTCCTTGGGGTTGGAGGCGAGCACCGGCTTGAGCGCCTGTTCGGCGATCTCGACCATGTAGTTGGTGCGTTCCTTGACGCCGCCGAACTCGCCGCCATAGCGAACCGGGCGGCCCATCTGCCAAGCGATCTCGGGCACGATCTCGTCGCTCATCGCCACGAGGTGTTCCAGCATGGCCAGCATGTACTTGCCACGCTCGGCAATCGAGGTCTGGGCCCACGCGACCTGTGCGGTACGGGCGCGTTCTACCGCGGCGTTGACCGCCTTGTCCTCGGCGATCGGCCGTTCGGCATAGATCGACCCATCGACGGGGGATTTGAGTTTTACGGTTTCCAAAACAGAGAACTCCAGTTCAACAAGGGATTGTCTTGACAAAGCCAGCCGCACCGTAAGCAAGGATTGCACGATCCCGCGTGACGATGGCCAGGTTTTTCGATCGCGCCTGGGCTATGATGATGCGGTCCGTCGGATCGTTGTGGACGCCGCCGGGCAGAAACGAAGATTCAACCAAAACCTCGCTGTCGACAGCTTCGACACGCACAGCTCCTGCTTCAACAAACTGCTGAAACCATGCAAGTGGCGACTTGATGTACGGAAGCCGGCCCTTGGCGACAAGCAGTCCGATTTCCCAAGCCGACATCGCCGAAACGGAGATCACGCCGCCATTTTTCCGGACACTGGTGACCTCGTCGACGGCAACGCGTGCCACCGGCTGCTCGGTTGAAAGCCACAGAATAAAGCATGTATCCAGAAGCAGCCCGTCAGTCTTCATATGCCCTGCCCCAGTCGGGATCGGCAGGCGCGGTATAGTCGACGTCCGGCAACAAAGTCAGCGTGTCAGCCATGCAGCCGAACAAGGGATCGGCCCCGCGCGGTGCGACGATGCGCTCTTCGTTTCCGCCCGACGTATCTTTGAAATCCAACTGAGCCTCCATAAAGCCAGCACCGAGGTGCGGCTTCGACGTAGGGATCGCAGAAACCTCCGTGTCGCTACGCATGTATAAGTGAGCAACCACCGCGCTTACTGGTTCGTTGAGTATCGCTGCGATTTTCACAATTTCGTCTGTTTTAATCCCACGCTGGCCATTCAGTGCACGCGACAAGGCACTTGGGTCCAGCCCCATCTTTTTGGCCACCTGTCCACGAGACAGACCGTTCTCCTGCATTCGACTGTTGAACCATTCCTTGTCGATTTTTGTCTGAGACGTGGACATGTCGGCCTGATTGATATTGCGATAATCACATTATCTCGCAATTTTTGATTTTATCAATACCGCTCGAATCCCCTGTGCAATTCCCAGTCGGTGATGCGACGGTCGTATTCGAACTGTTCCCAGCGCGCGGTGTGGACGTAGTGCTCGATGACGTCCTCGCCGAAAGCCTCGATCAACATCTTCGACGACGCCAAGGTTTCCGTTGCATCGCGCAGGGTCTTGGGAATTTCGGGCAGGCTGGCAGCCTGATAGGCATCGCCGACGAATGGCTTCTGCAGCTCAAGCTTTTCGTCGATGCCTGCGAGGCCCGCCGCGATCAAAGCCGCGAAGGCGAGATAGGGATTGAGGTCGGCACCGCCGATCCGGCACTCCATGCGGATGCCCTTGGTGCCCTCGCCGCAGAGGCGGAAGCCAGCGGTGCGGTTGTCCTCGCTCCACATGATCTTGGTCGGGGCGAACGTGCCGGCCTGGAAGCGCTTGTAGGAATTGATATAGGGCGCCAGGAACCAGGTGAATTCCTTGGCGTATTTGAGCTGGCCGGCTGCCCATTGCTGACCGAGCTTCGACAACGTCCATTCACTGCCCTTGTCGTAGAACAGCGGTGTCTTGCCGTCCGCGCTCCACAGCGAGTTGTGGATGTGGCTGGAGTTGCCGGCGAGGCCGTAATTGTACTTGGCCATGAAGGAAATGGCCTTGCCTTCGCTGGCCGCGATCTCCTTGGCGCCGTTCTTCAAGATGACATGGCGATCCGCCATCTCCAGAACCTCAGCGTAGCGGACGTTGATCTCTTCCTGGCCCGGGCCCCACTCGCCCTTGGAATTTTCGATCTGAATGCCGGCAGCTTCCATCTCGTTGCGAAGCCGGCGCATGACGCCTTCTTCCTTGGTGGTGATGCCGATCAGGTAGTCGCCGATATAGGGCGATGCCGTGTCGAGGTTCTGCCAGTGCTTTCCACGCGCCGAGTCGTAGGTTTCGCTGAACAGGTAGAATTCGAGCTCGGAAGCGAAATAGGCGAGATAGCCGCGATCCTGCAGCCGCTTGACCTGCTTGCGCAGGATGCCGCGCGGCGAGTGGGCGAGGTCTTCATGCGTGTGGTGGTCCTGCAGGTCGCAGAGCAGAAGCGCGGTCTTTTCGAGCCACGGCACCTTTCGGATGGTGTCGAGGTCGGGCTTCATGACGAAGTCGCCATAGCCTTTCGACCAGCTCGCCGCCTTGTAGCCGGGCACCGGCTCCATATCGATGTCGTTGGCCAGCAGATAGTTGCAGCCATGCGTCTCGTCATAGGCGGATTCGACGAAGTATTTGGCCAAAAACCGCTTGCCGACCAGCCGGCCCTGCATGTCGACGGCACAAGCGAGAACCGTGTCGATCTCGCCTGTGGCGACAGCCTTTTTCAACTGATCGAATGAGAGATTTCCAGCCATTTTTGTTCCGCTCCGGGCAATGCCACTTCAAAAGATCGTCTTGGGGGTTGAAACGAGACGTGGCCGGCGCTTGGCCGGCCACGGCCATTGTGAGAGCTGTCAGTGTCCGGTTTCGCCCACGGCCCGTTCGGCCGCGGCGATCTCGGCGGCACGCTTGGCCACCTCGTCGCCGATCGGCGGGCCCTGGAAGCGGCGTGCCTCAAAACCGAACCAGACGATGCCGGTGACGACCAGGAAGCCGACAGTGATGTAGAGCGCCCAGTCGTTGGGCGGCTGGATGCCGATCACGAAGATCAGCACCATGGCAATGATCGACAGCACGGCGAACAGCTTGAAGACGCCCTCGCCGAGATCGAACGGTCCCATCTTGTCCCACTTCGACGTGCCCCAGGCAATCAAACCGAGCGCGATCGGGATGGTGAAGGAGAAGAACAAGAAAATGACCGTGCAGGCGACGACGATGGTGTAGACCGGCGTCTCGCCGATGGAGACAAGCGACGAGCCCCAGACGAACAGCACCGCCAGGATCGAGCCGGTCCAGATCGCAGCTACCGGCGTGCGGTAGGTCGGGCTGACCTTGGCCAGTGCCCGCGAGCCCGGCAGGCCACCGTCACGCGAGAAGGCGAAGATCATGCGCGACACCGACGTCACTGTCGCCAGACCGCACAGCCACTGGGCGACGAAGATGGCGAAGTAAAGCAGGTCCTTGACGAGCGGGTTGACCTGTTCGGTCATCGCCCAGAAGAACACGTTCCAGCCCTGCTTTGCGGCATCGTCCATGCTCGGCAGCATGAGCACGAACGAGCACAGCATGATGTAGCCGAACAGGGCCGACCACAGCACGGAACCGATCATGGCGCGCGGCACGGAATGTGCTGCCTTCAGCGTCTCTTCGGAGGTGTGCGCCGAGGCGTCGTAGCCGGTGATGGTGTAGATCGGCAGCAAAAGGCCAAGCAGGAACACCCACATCGACGAATTGGCCGGCCAGACATTGCCGCCCGCTTCACCCGAATAGTTCGAGAAGGTGAACAGTCGAGATATCTCGTAGCTGTCGGCCGCGATCAGGCACACGAGCGCCAGTGCGATCGCGGTTGCGAAGATCAGGTAACCGGAGAAGTCGGTGAGCTTGGCGGTAAGGCCGATGCCCATATGGTTCACCAGTGCCTGCAATCCGGTGATGATAGCCAGGAAGATGATACGGGTGGTGGTAGTGTCTTCGAGGCCGAGATAGGTGGTGCCAAAGGCGCCCATGAAGAAGTAGTAGGTGCCGACATTGATGGCGCCCAGCACGGTGACGAGGCCGAGCAAGTTGAACCAGGCAGTGAGCCAGCCGGTAAAGCGGTTGCCGAGGATCGAGCCCCAGTGATAGAGGCCGCCGGCCGTCGGATAGGCCGAGCTGATCTGCGCCATGGCGACGGCGAAGACCAGGCTGACGAAGCAGCCGAGCGGCCAGCCGATGCCGATGGCGGCACCGCCCGCGCCCGACGTTGCCTGGGCCAGCGAATTAATGCCGCCTGAGAGAATGCAGATGATGGAGAAAGAAACCGCGAAATTCGAGAACTGGCTCATTCGCCGTTCGAGTTCCTGGGCGTAGCCCATACTGTGAAGGACTTGGACGTCCTCGCTCTTGTCTTTGTCGGTATAACCAGGTGCTGCCATGTCAGTGTCCCCTTATTGTTATGCCTTCGATTGAGCTGCGCGGCCGGTGCCCGTCTGGAATGGGGCTGCCTCGCCCGCCTCCGGTTCGAGTTCCGCAAAGATGCCCGTGAGCAAATCCGCCCATTTCCGCTGCCCGGTCTGCGCCGGAATTTCGTCGTTGCGGATTTCGATCATTGCGCACGGCAGGCCGCGCGACCTGCCGTGGTGTTCCAGGGTGAAATAGACGCGGTCGGCCGGCGAATAGGGCYCGTTGATGCCGACATTGACGTTGTCGAGTTCCCGCAGCGCCGCGATCAAGGGGGCGGCGAGCCGGGCATCTTCGTCGTGAATGATGCCGATGTGCCAGGGGCGCGAAACGCCCTTGTAGACCGGGGTGAAGGAATGGACAGACACCAGTCTCGTCTCCCGCCCTTCGCCGAGCCGTTCCGAAACGACCTCGTCGATCGCATCGTGGAACGGTCGCCATGATAGCGCGATTCGCGCCTCGCGCTGAGCGACGGTGAGTGCGGCGTTGCCGGGAATCGCTGTGGTTTCGCTGATCTCGGGGATCAGGTCGTTGGCCGCGAGCGGCCGGTTGCAATCAATGGCAAGCCGCGAGACGCAGGACTGAACCAGCGTCGCATCGAGGCCTTCGGCCATGCGTTCGGCGACCGGCAGCGCGCCCGGATCCCAGGCGATGTGGCGCTGCATTTCGGACGCGTCGAGCCCGAGCGTGCCGAAGCTCGCGGGCAGACGATTGGAAGCGTGATCGCAGACAATGACGTAAGGGCTGCGCCCGGCCCGATTGGTCACCCGGACGGCATTCGACATGGCGCGTAGTGCGGCCTGGCCCATACCCATTCATTCATCCCCGGGGCCGTATCGTATGTTACGTATTTTTGTTCATTGCGCCCCTATGGATGATTTCATACACATCGGAAGAGTTTGTCAAATGTCATTTGAGGCGCGCAACTGACTCACGGCTGGGCCAGATCGGCCACGTGCGCAGAGGAGATGCAGATGGTTTCGAGCGTTGCCGAATTGATCACGGAAAAGATCGACACGATGCCGGCCGGCGAGCGCCGTGCGGCCCAGACGCTGATCGCGTCATATCCGCTGATCGGGCTGAAAACGGTGGCCGAATTCTCCCAGCAGGCCGGTGTGTCGTCGCCGACCATCCTGCGCTTTGTTGCAAGGCTGGGATTCCAGAACTACCCGGAGTTCCAGTCGGCACTTCAGGACGAGCTGGCGGCCCAGTTGCAGTCGCCTGCCTCTCGCACCAACACGGCACAATCGCCCCTGCCCGCCTCGACAGCGCCTATCCTCGAGGCGGTGCTCGAAAATGTCCGCGAGACGTTCAGGCATATCTCGGACAAGCAACTCACCGACATCGTCGGTCAGCTCGCCAACCAGCGCGCCCATGTCTATCTCGTCGGCGGCCGCTTCACCGATCCCCTGGCGCGCTACATGGCCGCCCATCTCAATCTGATCCGGCCGAATGTCACCCACCTCGTCGGCCAGGAAAGCCTGTGGCGCGATCGGCTGATCGACATGAGCAAGCGCGACACGCTGCTGATCTTCGACATCCGCCGCTACCAGGACAGCCTGATCCACTTTGCCGAGAAAGCGCATAATCGCGGCGCAACGATCGTCCTGTTCACCGACCAGTGGCTGTCGCCGATCGCGCGGTTTGCCCGCCATGTGATCGCCGGGCGCACAGCAGTGCCTTCCGCCTGGGATTCGTCCGCTGCGTTGTTCGTGGCCGCCGAAACGCTGATCGGCGCGCTGACCCGAAAGCTCGAAACCGATGGTGCCAAGCGCATCCGCGAGATCGAGGATCTGCGCTGATCCGGCGTCCATTCCTGCAAAGATTACGCAGATTTAATGTGCGGCAGGCGGAGAATTGCCATAAGTCTCGGCTATCGAAATAGGCTATACTGCGGTCGCCTGCACGCCCTTTTTGCGCGCACAAGACCTCGAAACAATGTGCAGACGCCGCGCGCAGCGGTGTAGGTGGCACCGGATCGATGCCGGGCCGAGGGACTTAGCGAGACTGGAATGCAGATGGCCGCCTGGAAGCAGATTGTCTTGGCAATCGTCATTGCGCTTGTCGCAGCCGCTGGCTGGGTGCTGTTCGTACCGAGTTCGCGCACAGTCCTCGCAAGCTGGGGCATCGACTGGGCCCAGGCCACGACCGAAAAGGCCGCACAGACCGGTGGCGCCAATCGTCAGGGCGGCCGTGGTGGCCAGGCTCAGACACCTGTTGTTACCCAGCTTGTCACCACCGGCACCATCAACGACAAGCTGTCGGCGATCGGCACTGGCCGCGCGCTGAACTCTGTCGTCATCAACCCCTATGCATCGGGGCGACTGACTGAAATTGCAGTCACGTCGGGGGAAAAAGTCGAGGCCGGCACGGTCATCGCCAAGCTCGATTCGGATTCTGAAGAGATAGCGCTCGAACGCGCCCGCATCGCGGAGGCTGATGCCGAGGCATCGCTCGAGCGGATCAAGGCGCTCAGGGCATCCAATACAGTCACCGCCGTGCAGCAAAGAGAAGCGGAACTTGCGCTCGACAATGCGCGGCTCGCTGTCCGTGACGCGGCTCTGGCACTCGATCGCCGGACCATCAGCGCGCCGATTGCCGGTGTCGTCGGCATCCTGCCAGTCGAAGCCGGCAACTACGTCACAAGCCAGACGACGATCGCCACCATCGACGACCGCTCGCGCATCATCGTCGACTTCTGGGTGCCGGAACGCTTCACCGGCCTGATCGCGGTCGGCGCGCCGCTTTCAGCCAATTCCATCGCTCGCCCCGGTCAGATCTTCGACGGTGTGGTCAGCGCTGTCGACAACAGGCTTGAAACACAAAGCCGTACGCTGCGCATCCAGGCCCGGCTCGACAATGACGGCGACGTGCTGCGCGCCGGCATGTCGTTCCAGGTCGCCATGCAGTTTCCCGGCGATACCTATCCATCGGTCGATCCGCTGGCTATCCAGTGGGGCGGCGACGGCGCCTTCGTCTGGGCGCTCGATAACGGCAAGGCCAAGCGCGTGCCAGTGCGCATCATCCAGCGCAACACCGACAGCGTGCTGGTGCAAGCCGCATTGACGGCTGGTGACAAGGTCGTCACCGAGGGCATCCACACAGTGCGCGAGGGTGCTGAACTTCTCGTTGCCGGCAGTGAAGCTGCCGCGCGCAGCGGCTCCTGAGCAGGAGCGGCCGATGAGCAGCGCCCAGAACGAACATGCTGAAAAAGGCATCACCGCACTTTTCGTGCGCCGGCCGGTGCTGGCGTTCGTCATCAATACCCTGATCGTGGTCGCCGGCCTCGCCGCCTTCTATGGCGTCGAGATCCGCGAACTGCCGGATGTCGACCGCCCTGTGATCACCGTGTCGACGACCTATTCCGATGCCGCGGCCGAAATCGTCGACCGCCAGGTGACAGCCGTCGTCGAAGGTGCCGTGGCGCGTGTCACCGGCGTGAAGTCGATCTCGTCCAGTTCGTCCTACGGCAACAGCCGCGTGACGGTGGAGTTCAATGACGGCGTCGATCTCAATGTCGCGGCTTCCGACATGCGTGACGCGGTCGGCCGGGTGACCAACACCCTGCCCGACGACGCCGACCCGCCGCGTATCGTCAAGGCCGACGCCAACGCCGACGCGGTGATGCGCCTTGCGGTGACATCCGACACCATGCCCGTAGAGGACATGACCATCCTGGTCGAAGACCAGATCGTCGACGTTCTGGCCTCGGTCGACGGCGTCGCCGACGTGCAGATGTATGGCGACCGCGCCAAGGTGTTCCGCGTCGACATCGACCAGGCCAGTGTGGCGAGCCTGGGGCTGACGCTGGCCGACATCTCCAATGCGCTGGCAAGCGTCTCCTTCGACGCGCCGGCGGGCTCGCTCACCGTCGGCAACCAGGACATCATCGTGCGCGCAAGCGCTGCGGTGACGACGCCGGAGGCATTTGAGAGCATCATCATCAACGGCAAGACGCGCCTCGGCGATGTCGCAACCGTCACGCTGGGCGGCGACCCCGGCTCGACCTCGCTGCGCTCCGACGGCAAGACCGGCATCGGCATCGGCATCGTGCGCCAGGCACAGTCGAGCACGCTCGATATTTCCAAAGGCGTGCGTGCCGCCGCCGAAAAGATCCAGACCACCTTGCCCAAGGGCATGACAATCCGCGTCACTTCGGACGATGCCACCTTCGTTGAGGGCGCCATCCACGAAGTCGAAATCGCGCTGCTTTTGTCGGTGACCATCGTTCTGATTGTCATTTACCTGTTCCTGCAGGACTGGCGCGCGACGCTGATTCCCGGCTTTGCCATGCCGGTGGCGATGATCGGCACGATTGCCGGCATCTATCTCGCCGGCTTCTCGGTCAACATCCTGACGCTTTTGGCACTGGTGCTGGCAACTGGCCTTGTCGTCGACGATGCCATCGTCGTACTCGAAAACATCGTGCGGCGACGCAACGAAGGCATGGGCCCTCGCGCTGCCGCCGTGCTCGGCACGCAGGAAGTGTTTTTCGCTGTGGTCGCGACAACGGCAACGCTTGCCGCCGTCTTCATCCCGATCTCCTTCCTGCCCGGCCAGACCGGCGGCCTGTTTCGTGAATTCGGCTTCGTGCTGGCGATCTCGGTGCTGCTGTCATCGGTCGTGGCCCTGTCGCTATGCCCGATGCTCGCCTCGCGCATGCTGACGGAAAAGAGCATCGAGCACACCCGTTCGGGAGTAATCGGCAAGATCGGCACCAAGCTCGCAACCCTCTACAAAAGCTGCCTGCGCGCCTGCCTTAACGCGCCAGTGATCGTCATCCTGATCTCCATCCTGTTTGCTGGCGCTGCCTACATCGCCTTCGGCTCCGTGCGCCAGGAACTGACGCCGACCGAGGACCGCTCGATGGTGATGCTGCGCGTGTCGGCACCCCAAGGCGTCAGCCTCGACTACACTGCCTCGCAATTGCGCCGCATCGAAGGACTGATCGAGCCGCTCCGCAAGTCGGGCGAGATCGAAAGCACCTTCGTCAGCGCCGGCATGGGCAACAACAACAATAGCGGCTTCATGGTGCTGTCGCTGGCGCCTTGGGATAAGCGCGAGCGCACCCAGCAGCAGATCGCCGCCGACATCGTGGCGCGAACCCGCGACGTGCCCGGCGTACGCACTACGGTCGCCCAGCCCAACAGCCTCGGCATCCGCGGTGCCGGCAACGGCCTGCAATTCGCGCTGGTCGGCAACAGCTATGCCGATCTGGGTGCTGCCGCCACCAAGGTGCTGGCCGAGATGGAGAAGGACCCGCGCTTCCAGCAGCCCCGCCTCAGCACTGACGCCAACCAGCCCCAGCTCTTCGTCACCGTAGACCGCGACCGCGCATCCGATCTCGGCATCGACATCAACGGCCTGTCGCCAGCACTTCAGGCGATGCTCGACGGCCGCAAGATCGCCAGCGTCTTCATCGAGGATCGCAGCTACGACGTGAAGCTGGTCTCGACTACCAACCCGATCAACGATTCGACCGATCTCGAAAACATCTTCATCCGGGCAAGCGACGGGCGTTTCGTGCCGGTTTCGACCATCGCTTCGCTCAGCGAGCGCGCCGTGCCGCCGTCGCTGTCGCGCGAACAGCAGCAGCGCTCGGTGGCGATCACCTCCAGCCTCGCCGACGGTTTTGCCCTTGGCGAAGCACTGAAGACGGTTCAACAGATCGCCGCACCTGTGATGCCGGCGGGCAGCCGATTGCTGCCGCTGGCCGAAGCTGCGACCCTCAACGAAACCAGCGGCAGCATGCTGACGAYCTTCGGCTTTGCCATCGTCATTATCCTGCTGGTGCTGGCGGCGCAGTTCGAGAGCTTCGTAAGTGCTGTCATCATCATGGCGACAGTGCCGCTGGGGCTGGCCTGCGCTGTCTTCGCGCTGCTTTTGACCGGCACCTCGCTCAACGCCTACAGCCAGATCGGGCTAGTGTTGCTTGTCGGCGTCATGGCCAAGAACGGCATTCTGGTCGTCGAGTTCGCCAACCAGCTGCGCGACCGCGGCATGGGCGTGCGCCAGGCGATCGAAGAAGCGGCGACGATCCGCCTGCGCCCGGTGATGATGACGATGATCTGTACCGTGCTCGGCGGGCTGCCCTTGGTGCTGGCGCAAGGCGCCGGGGCCGAGGCTCGCATCGCGCTCGGTTGGGTGATCGTCGGCGGGCTCGGCCTCGCGACGATCTCAACGCTGTTCCTGACGCCTGTCGCCTATCTGCTGCTTGGCCGCTTCATCACGCCGAAGGTCGCCGAAGAGAACCGGCTCAAGCGCGAGCTCGAAGAAGCCGCCTATACCGGCGTGGAGCCTGCGGAATAACGACACAGAACTGATATTGGTCAATCTGCGACGGATTTGCCGCCGCAAGCGATGACATGGCGCGTCCGATTCTGTATCAGTCCTCGCAGTCGGCGGAGCGCATGACTTTTTCTTATGCAGAACGGGATACGAATGAGCCTGAAATCGATCACTCTCGACGAACTTCAGGCCAGTGTCGGCAAGGAAGTTGGCGTCTCGCCATGGCGCACGGTCACACAGTTGATGATCGACCAGTTCGCCGACGCTACCGACGACCACCAGTTCATCCACTGTGACCCCGAACGTGCTGCCAAGGAAACACCCTTCGGCGGCACCATCGCGCATGGTTTTCTGACACTGTCGCTGCTTTCGGCCATGACCTTCGACACGCTTCCCTCGGTTGAGGGCGGCAGCATGGGCATCAACCAGGGCTTCGAGGAGTTGAAGTTCGTGGCTCCGGTGAAGACCGGTTCGCGCATCCGCACCCACTTCGTGCTGGCCGAGCTGAAGATCCGCCCGTCCGGCTGGATCCAGGCGACGCATGAGGTGACCATCGAGATCGAGAACTCGAAGAAGCCGGCACTGACCGCGCGCTGGCTGACGCTGACTTTTGTCGAGCCCTCGCGCGAAACCGCCTGAACATACTTCGTCAATTCGTAGTCCTGATGAGCTACCGCGCTTGCCTTGCCGCGTTCCGGACCGGCGTATAAAGTCGCCGGCTTCGAGTGCGTGAAGTCAACAAGGCGTATCCGTGTCCAGCATTGCCGCAAACCGACGTGGGCTCCACAAGGCCGAACTCAGGGCCGAACTGGTAGCAGCCGCCCATGCGCTGGTGCGGGAAGAAGGCTATGAGGGCCTGACCATCCGCAAGCTTGCAACGCGGGTCGGTTATGCCCCGATGTCGGTCTATTCCTACTTCGCCGACAAGCAGGAAATCCTGATGGCGCTCGCCGAGGATGCCTTCATCGACCTGGCGCGACGGATGCGGCAGAACCGACCTCACGATCCACTCGAAGCGGTCCACGCAGCCCTCACCGAATATGCGGAGTTCGGGCTTGGCAATCCGAACGAATACCGGACCGTGTTCATGACCGAAAAGCAGAAGCCGCCGGTCGGAAAGACCTTTGCCGAGATGGAACGAGGCAACCCGGCATTCCAGGTGATCCTGGAGCGGGTTGAAGCATGCATCTCGGCAGGCAAGCTGAAGGGCGACGCCCGCGCCATCGCCACGGCCCTATGGACCGTGGCCCACGGGGCGATCTCGCTGCTGATCACGTTTCCCTTCTATCCCTTCGGCGATCCCAAAGCCTATGTGACGCGAATCGGGGATCTCGCTCTGGCAGGACTTGCCGCAAGCGAGACGGCTCCACTCACAGACGAACCCGGCCATTGTTAGAGCCCGCCGGGCAGCATTCAGTGCCTTGAAACCAACGCCTCCGTACGCGTACGGCTAATGCTCTTGCAATACGCAAGGTGCGGCCGTATCTGTAAGTTATCCCGTACATGTACGGTACAAATTTGCGGAGATGGACAATGCGACGGACAATTCTGGCGCTTGCGGCGGTGCTCGCGACGAGCGGCTTGGCAATGGCAAAGGACACTCACAAGACGACGCATGCGCCCTCTGCGTGCAGCGCAACGACGTCCAAGCACAAGCTCGACTGCGGCACGACCGGTGCGATCAAGGAGCGCAGCCCGTCGACGACCAAAAGCGGCCAAGGCCCGCGGCTCGGCTTCGACATGAACCCGTGGATCGTGCCGCCCAAATACTGAGTTCGGGAAGGATTTCGCTATGAAAGCCGCCTGACAGAGCGGCTTTCATATACTTGCGGGGCTGCAGCGGTCAGCTTTTTCTCGGCTCTACCGGTCCACCGGAGATCGTGGTCGACGTCACCGATACCGGGTCGCTGGCCGGAAAGCTGTCCTCAAGCCCTTCGTCGAGCTCTTGTTGCAGCACCTGCTGATCCTTGGGCCGGTCGTCGCTGCGCCGGGCGCGTCTCTCGCGCTTTGGGAGCATCTGTCCCTTTGGTTCGGAAATTGTGGGCATCGCGTGGGTCCCTCTTGAGTCGATGAACAAACGCGTACCCATTCCCGAGGTTCCGAAATCAGCCGTCGCGTGCGGCTTCCGACAGGAAACCGTAGACGTAGTCGGAGAACGAGCGCCAGCACTCGACACGGAAGGCATCCTCTCCGGTCCTGAGCAGCACCATCTCGACCTTGCCCAGCACCGTGCGCGAGGCGGCACCCACCGGGAATGCGGCGAGCGACAGGTCCTGCGGGCAGCCGGCGTTGATGGTGGCTGCGGCATTGGGGCCAGTCACCGATATGCCAACGTTGCGGTGCGAAACATCGACCGCCGAGTGCAGGCCCTTGACCGACGCGCAGTCAGCGAGCGGATCGCCGCCGGCTTCGTCGATGACCAGCCATTCGTCCGGCCCGAGCCAGAGAGCGGTGCGTCCGCCCTTGGTGGCGGAGGTCTTGGGCTTTTGCGGCAAGGCCAGGCCGAGCGCCTTGGAGAGCGCGGCGACAGCGGCCGGACGGGCTCGCAGCGAGATGCGCTGGGCCGGCTCCAGCACCTTGAGCGACACGCCCTGCCCGCCAAGATTTTTGCCAGCGAGTGCGGGGCTTCTAGTGGCGACTGCGACCTTAGCCATTGAGGCGGTCTCCCTTCTCGTCGAAGAACACGGTGCCGGTGACTTCGACCTCGATGACACTATCAGGCATGGGCACGTAGAGCGTTTCGCCGATGCGGTCGCGGCCACCGGCGACAAGGCCCATGGCGATCGAGCGGTCGCAATTCTCCGACCAATAGCTCGACGTGACRTGGCCGATCATCTTCATCGGGATTGCCTGCTTGGGGTTCTCGACGATCTGGGCGCCCTCTTCGAGCACTGTGCGCGGATCCCTGGTCTTGAGCCCGACGAGTTGCCTGCGGCCCTTGGCCAGAAGATCGGGACGCATCATGCCGCGAATGCCGACGAAGTCGGTCTTCTTCTTGCCAACAGCCCAGTCGAGGCCGGCATCGTTTGGCGTGACCGTGCCGTCAGTGTCCTGGCCRACGATGATATAGCCCTTTTCGGCGCGCAGCACGTGCATCGCCTCGGTGCCATAGGCACAAGCGCCATGCTTCTGGCCTTCGGCCCACAAAGCTTCCCAGACAGCGCGGCCATAGTCGGCCGGCACGTTGACCTCGAAGCCACGATCGCCGGTGAACGACATGCGGAACAGCCGGGTCGGCACGCCGCAGATTTTGCCCTCGCGCACCGACATATGCGGCATCGCCTCGTCGGATATGTCGATGCCCTCGACCAGCGGCTCGATGATCTGCCTGGAGTTGGGGCCTTGCACGGCGATGACTGCCCACTGCTCGGAGATCGAGGTCAGCCAGACGTCGAGATTGGGGAACTCGGTCTGGAGATAGTCCTCCATGTGGTTCATGACGCGCGCCGCACCGCCGGTCGTCGTCGTCACATGGAAGCGGTCAGCAGCAAGGCGGCCGACGACGCCGTCGTCATAGATGAAGCCGTCCTCGCGCAGCATGATGCCATATCGGCAGCGCCCGACTTCGAGCTTCTCCCACGGGTTGGTGTAGAGCAGTTCCATGAACTTGGCCGCGTCCGGGCCGACCACCTCGATCTTGCCGAGTGTCGAAGCATCGAACAGGCCGGCGGCCTTGCGCACGGTGACGCATTCGCGGTTGACGGCGGCATGCATGTCTTCGCCGGCGCGTGGAAAATACCACGCGCGCTTCCATTGGCCGACATCCTCGAACACAGCACCATGCCCTTCGGCCCAATTATGGGTCGCGGTCTTGCGCGTCGGGTCGAACAGCCCGTGACGGGCATGGTTGACGATGGCCCCGAAGGTGACCGGCGTGTAGGGTGCGCGGAAGGTGGTGAGGCCTACCTGCGGAATGTCCTTGTCCAGCGCCTCGGCGGCGATGGCGAGGCCATGCATGTTGGACGTCTTGCCCTGGTCGGTGGCCATGCCGTTGGTGGTGAAGCGCTTGACGTGCTCGATCGAGCGCATGCCTTCATGCACCGCCTGGCGGATGTCCTTGGCGGTGACGTCGTTCTGGAAATCGACGAAGGCCTTGACCTTGGTATCGGCGCCAGCGCCCGGGCCAGCACCCAGCATGCCGCCGCTCCAGCCTTCGGAAGCCTCGACCTTGAGGGCAACGCCCCTGGACGACTTGGCGCCAGCATTCTTCGCTGCTTCCGCACCTGCCGCGAGCGCCTGCTCGACGGTGTCTTCGAGCGAGTCGGAACCGTTGCAGGCGCCGACAGATACGCAATCCTGGGCGTAAGTGCCGGGCAGGAAACGCTTGGTCGCGTCATCGAAGGCAACCTTGCCGCGCGACTGCGAGAACATGTGCACCGACGGTGTCCAGCCGGCAGACATCAGCAGCGCATCGACAGCGATCGTGCGTTCCGCGCCGCCGGCCTTGGCCTGCACGGTCATCGACTTGATACGCTGGCTGCCATTGGCGCTGGTGACAGCACGGCCATGATTGACCTCGATGCCGAGAGCGCGCGCCTCGTCGACCAGCGGGCCGGTCGGGTTGTCGCGCAGGTCGACGATGGCAGCGATGCCGACGCCAGCCTTCTTGAGGTCGATCGCGGCACCATAGGCACTGTCATTGGCGGTGTAGACGCCGACTTGCTTGCCGACGACGACGCCATAGTGGTTGAGGAAGGTGCGCGCGGCGGATGCCAGCATCACCCCGGGGCGGTCGTTGTTGGCGAAGACCATATGGCGTTCGATCGCGCCGGTGGCCAGGATGACGCGTTTGGCGCGGACCTGCCACAGCCGCTCGCGCGGCTCGTCGCGGCCGGGACGTGCCACGTGGTCGGTGACGCGCTCGACGAGGCCGACGAAGTTCTGGGCGTAGTAGCCGAATGCCGTTGTGCGCGACAGCACGGTGACATTGTCCATGGCGGCGAGCTTGGCGACGGTCGCCTGTGCCCAGCTCCAGCCATCCTGGCCGTCGATGACAGCACCTTTTTCATAGCGCAAGGCGCCGCCGAAATCGGCCTGCTCGTCGCAGATAATGACACGCACGCCTGTCTCGGCAGCCGCAAGGGCAGCAGCGAGACCAGCAGCACCGCCGCCGAGCACCAGCACCTCGCAATGGGCATAGCGTGCGGAATAGTGGTCGGGGTCGGCCTGATCGGGTGCTACGCCCAGGCCCGCCGCGGAGCGGATGGTGGGCTCGTAGAACTTCTTCCAGGCAGCCTTCGGCCACATGAAGGTCTTGTAGTAGAAGCCGGCCGAAAAGAACGGCGAGCCAAGATCGTTGACCGCGCCGACGTCGAAGGAAAGCGACGGCCAGCGGTTCTGCGAATTGACGGTGAGGCCGTCATAAAGTTCCTGCACCGTGGCCCGTACATTGGGCGTCTTGCGCGCCGCATCGCGCTCGACACTCACCAGCGCGTTGGGTTCCTCGGCACCCGCAGACAGGATGCCGCGCGGGCGGTGATATTTGAACGAGCGGCCAACGAGATGCACGCCATTGGCGAGCAGTGCCGATGCCACGGTGTCGCCGGCAAGGCCGGTCATCGGCTTGCCGTCGAAGGTGAAACGCGCGGTCTTGGCAGGCGTCAGGCGGCCCTGGCCGGAAATGCGGTAGGAACCGGCCATCATGCCTCTCCCTTGGTCGAGCGCTTGGCCTTTGGCTTCACGTTCAGTTGGTCTGGCGGGCGATTGGCCCAGGCAGCTGGCCCCCCTTCGCTCGACAATGTCGAAATGTCGGGCTTCGGCTCACCTGCCTTGTAGGTCAAAAGGAACCGGTCGGTGATGGTGTCGCGGGCGGCGTTGAAGAAGCGCGCGCAACCATGGATGTGGCGCCAGCGCTCGAAGATGACGCCCTTGGGGTTCGAGCGGATGAAGAAGAATTTTTCGAAATCCTCGTCGCTTTCAGCCGCGATGTTGTTCGAACGCGCGATGTGGGCCTCGCCGGCGTTGCGGAATTCGAGCTCGGGGCGCTCTTCTTCGCAGTAGGGGCAGTGAATGAGAAGCATCTGGATGATCCCTAGAGTTCGCCGGGGCCGATTTGGGTGCCTTGCGGTTGGTCGCAAAGCCTTTCGCCAAGTGCGGCGAACGGCGCCACCCGCTTGATCAGCGTTTCCACCGTGTCGACGGGCAGAAACAGATCGCGGTTGGCGATGTTGAGAAAGGTAAGCTCGAACGGATTTGCCGAGACGATGACGTGCCGCGGCTGTCGCGGCTCAGGGTCGTCGCCGTCGGATGCGTGTTCCTCGACAAAGGACACGACCCTGCGGCCGCCACTCCAGACACAGGCGAGAACGCCCGAGGCAACCGAAAACGGCCATTCGCTCTCATAGCCGGCACGGCTGATCGTCTGCAGCCGCACCTCGCTCATGTCGGGAATGTGGAACATACCCCTCTCGCCCGCGAGCACGAGCGGCGCCATCGCAACCAGGGTCGCGGCGAACGTCGACATCAGTGCGCCACCGCTGCGAAAAAGAAGCGAGGGGAACGGCGGATCATAGCCACGAGCGGCGTTCCTTCCTCATAATCGGGTTTTCGTGACGGCAGTCGCCGGATCGCCGGTGTTGGGCACGCCAGCGGGCTCGATCAGAAGGATGTGCGTTTCTTCTTCGGCCACGGGGCAATGCTCAACACCCTTGGGCACGACATAGAGTTCGCCCGGTCCCAGAACAACATCGCCGTCCCTGAGCTGGATGCGCAGCCGACCCTTGAGCACGAGGAAGAAGTCGTCGGTATCGGGATGCGAATGCCAGTTGAATTCGCCCTTGACCTTCACGACCATGATGTCGTTGCCGTTGAAACCGGCAACGATCTTGGGCGACCAGCGCTCGTCAAAGAGCGCCAGCTTCTCGGCGAGATTGACTGATTTTTCGGACATTCCCCGCTCCTCAGTGCGCGACCGCCGCCGCTGCCGCCTCGTCGATGAGCCGGCCGGTACGGAAGCGTTCGATGGTGAAGGGCGCGTTGATCGGATGCGGCTCGTCGCGCGCGATGGTGTGGGCAAAGACATTGCCCGAACCCGGCGTCGCCTTGAAGCCGCCCGTGCCCCAACCGCAATTGACATAGAGGCCCGGCACCGGCGTCTTGGCCAGGATCGGCGAACGGTCAGGCGTCACGTCAACGATGCCACCCCACGAGCGCAGCATCTTCATGCGCGTGAACATCGGAAACATCTCGCAGATGGCGTCGAGCGTGTGGTTGATGATGTGCAATCCGCCGGTCTGCGAATAGGAGATGTACTGGTCGGTGCCGGCACCAATGACCAATTCGCCCTTGTCGGACTGCGAGATATAGGCGTGCACGGTGTTGGACATGACCACGCAAGGGAAGACCGGCTTGACCGGCTCCGACACCAGCGCCTGCAACGGATAGCTTTCGAGCGGCATGCGCACGCCGGCCATGTTCATGATGACCGAGGTGTGGCCGGCGGCAACGACGCCGACCTTCTTGGCGCCGATGAAACCCTTCGATGTTTCGACGCCCGAAACGCGCCCATCAGCAGTGCGGCGCACACCGGTGACTTCGCAATTCTGGATGATGTGGACGCCGCGATCGGACGCGCCGCGCGCATAACCCCAGGCGACCGCATCGTGACGGGCGGTGCCACCACGACGTTGCAGCGAAGCACCAACGACCGGATAGCGGGCGGAAGCCGAAATGTTGAGCGGCGGGCAGAACTCCTTGGCCTGCTCGGGCGTCAGCCATTCATTGTCGATGCCGTTGAGCCGGTTGGCATGGACGTGGCGCTTCAGCACCTGCACGTCATGGACGTTGTGGGCCAGCATCATGACGCCGCGCGCCGAATACATGACGTTGTAGTTGAGGTCCTGGGACAGCCCGTCCCACAGCTTCAGCGCGTGATCGTAGATGCCCGCCGATTCGTCATAGAGATAATTGGAGCGGATGATGGTGGTGTTACGGCCGGTGTTGCCGCCGCCGAGCCAGCCCTTTTCCAGCACCGCGACATTGGTGATGCCGTGCTCCTTGGCTAGGTAATAGGCGGTGGCGAGGCCATGCCCGCCTGCGCCGACGATGATGACGTCGTACTCGCTCCTCGGCTCGGGCGAGGACCACTGCTCCTCCCAACCCTTGTGGCCGCGCATCGCCTCCCGGGCTATGGCAAAAACCGAATATTTCCGCATTGTTTCAGGGCCTCGCAGATGCCGCAAGCTTAAGAGCGCGAGGTGTAGCACTAGCGAAATCCAACGACCAGCCTTGCACTGTTTGCGACGGGGCCTGCCGTTTTGCGCCGCCCATCTGCGCCGCATGTATCGGGTGGCTGGCGAACCATCGAATTGCGAATGACGCAACCAGGCCAGCGGACACCCGCAGGCTGCAAGCGCATGGAGCAAGAACGATGTTTGGATTGAACGGAAAAGTCGCGATCGTCACCGGTGCAAGCTCGGGTATCGGCAGGGCGACGGCCATGTTGTTCGCCGACCAGGGCGCCAAGGTGGTGCTGACGGCACGACGGGCGGAGGAACTCAATGCGGTTGCCGCGGAGATCACGAGCGCTGATGGTGAAGCCGTAACGCTTGCCGGCGACATCAGGGACGAGGCATTCGCCAAGGCGTTGGTCGAGCGAGCCGTCGATGCCTTTGGCGGGCTCGACATCGCATTCAACAATGCCGGTTCAGTGGGTGAGATGGGCGACACCACCGGCCTGTCCACACAGGGCTGGCGCGACACGCTCGACACCAATTTGACCAGTGCGTTCGTCGGCGCCAAATACCAGATCCCGGCGATGCTGGAACGCGGTGGCGGCTCGCTGATCTTCACCTCGACCTTCGTCGGCTACACGGTCGGCATGCCCGGCATGGCCGCCTATGCGGCGTCAAAGGCAGGCGTCATCGGCCTGACCAAGGCACTGGCAGCAGAGTTCGGCCCGCGCGGCATTCGCGTCAACGCCTTGCTCCCAGGGGCTGCCGACACCCCGGCGCTGACAGCCAACACCCCGGAAGAACGCGCCTTCATCGAAGGGCTGCACGCACTGAAGCGTATCGCACAGCCCGAGGAAATCGCGCGTTCAGCGCTCTATCTCGCCTCCGAGGCGTCGAGCTTCACCACCGGCACCGCCTTGCTCGCCGATGGCGGTGTTTCGATCAACCGCGTCTAAGCAGACCCCATCCTTCAGGCCGCGCGGGGACGCGCGGCCTTCATGTTGGGCAAGAAGATGGTCAGCAGGCCGAGCAGCGGCAGGAACGAGCAGATCGCAAAGACATAGTCGATGCCCCTGATATCGGCGACGACGCCGAGCACGGCGGCGGCGATGCCACCGATGCCGAAGGCAAAGCCGAAGAAGATGCCGGCGATGAGGCCGACACGGCCCGGCACAAGTTCCTGGGCGAAGACGACGATGGCCGAAAAGGCGGAAGCCAGGATGACGCCGATTACCGCCGACAGCACCTTGGTCCAGAACAGGTCGACATATGGCAGCATCAGCGTGAAGGGCAAAACGCCCAGGATCGAGAACCAGATTACCGTCTTGGCGCCGAAGCGGTCGCCGATCGGCCCACCGAGCACGGTTCCGACTGCCGCGGCTCCCAGGAAGATGAACAGCATGATCTGCGATTCCTGCACGCTCACGCCGAACTTCTGCATGACGTAGAAGGTGTAGAAGCTCGACAGCGAGGCCACGTAGATCTGCTTGGTGAAGACCAAAAGCGCCAGCACCACCAGCGCGATCATCACCGTGCGGCGCGGCAACGGATCGAACAGCGCCGAAGTGGCGCGCTTGGCCCTGCTGACATGATGGCGGCTGTACCAGCCGCTGACGCGGAACAGAACGACGATGCCGACAAGGGCCGCCAGCGAAAACCAGGCGACGCTGGTCTGGCCCATCGGCACGACGATGAAGGCAGCAAGCAGCGGGCCGATGGCCGAGCCGAAATTGCCGCCGACCTGAAACAGCGACTGGGCAAGGCCGTAGCGGCCACCGGAAGCGAGGCGCGCCACTCGCGAGGATTCGGGGTGGAAGATGGCAGAGCCGAAACCGATGAAGGCAGCACCGACCAGCAGCATGGTATAGCTGTGCGCAAAGGCGAGCAGCACCAGCCCGACCATCGTCGACAACATGCCGACCGGCAGCGAATAGGGCATCGGCTTCTTGTCGGTGTACATGCCGATCAGCGGCTGGAGCAGCGAGGCCGTGACCTGGAAGGTCATGGTGAGCACGCCGATCTGCCAGAAATCGAGGCGGTATTCCTCACGCAGCATCGGATAAAGCGCGGTCAGCAGCGACTGCATGATGTCGTTGATGAGGTGACAGAAACTGACCGCGAGCAGAATGGCGAACACCGTTCCTTCAGCGCTTGACTGGCGGGCAGGGATAGCGGTGTCGGTCATATCAGTAGTTCCAGACTGCAAGCGATCATTTCAGAACCCTGCAATAGACGCTGGATGCCGGCGCTGCATGGTGCAACTTCGGCGGGTTAAAGGACCAGCCGCCGAAGTCAATCTCTGGAAGCGCCCGCTATCGGCCGATGTTATGGCTTCAGGCGCTTGGAGATCGGCTCGAATTCGGGCGTTGGCTTGCGCTTGACCGGATCGGGCTCGTTCTTTTCCTGGGCTTCCCAGTACTTCCAGTTCACCTTGCCCGAACCGAGCTCGTAATCCATGCCGTCCCAGGCGTCCTCACGGAAGCTGTAGAAGGCCCAGTGCAGCTTGTCGGCGTCGAGGGGCGCGAGCACGTCTTCGAGATACTGCGTGCAGAACGGCAAGCGGCGCATGCAGCCAAACTCGCCGGCAACGACCCGGTTGCGTGCAATGCCATGGCTGTCTGCCCATTCGACCGGCTGGGCCAGATAGGCCTTGACCCGCTCCGCGTCCCATTTCTGCTCGCCGTCGCCGTAAGGCACCATGCCCGGATACTGGTAGGGCTTTTCGCGCTTCATGTTGGGCGCGCTGGTGGCAGCGTATGGCTCATACATATGGAAAGAGTAGAGCACGCGCTCGTCGGTGAGCTTGGCTGGCCAATAGGAAAAGGCATCGGCCGCCGCATACCAGCCGGAGTCGGCCATGACAGGCGTTGTCGGGTCGACTTCGCGGATCGCCTTGATCATCGTTTCGTAAAAGGCAGGCAGGTCGCTCGCGCTGTCTTTCTGCTTGTCGTACCAGGCTTTCATCGCAGCCGGATCGGCATGCTCGGCGAGGCCATTGCCCTTCTCAGGTGCCGGCTCGTTGACGATGTTGTAGCCGGCGACCGCCGGATGATCCTTGAGCTCGGCGGCGAGATCGCGCCAGAAGGCGGCAGCCTGAGCCCAATAGGCCTTGTCTTTCCACAGGCGACCGTCGAATTTCTTGTCGTTGTTCTGAGCCCAGCGCATGCCCGGCAGCGACAAAGGCGCGATCACCACCTTGAGCCCGGCCTTGTCGGCGCGATCGAGCACGGCCTTGAGGGTTTTCACGTCCGAGGCGACGAGACCTTCATATTTGTCGGCGGTGCCGATCAGGAAGTCGCGCTTTTCCGGCTTCCACTTGTCATAGGACAATCGCACCCAGCTCGCGCCATAGCCGCGCAGGGCGTCGAAATAGGCCTGGTCGGGCGGCAGGCGGTTGAAACTGTTGCCGCCATGCTGCGGCGCGTCCCAAAAATGGATGAGATCGGCGGCATGCGCCTGCGGCAGGGCCGCCGCAAGCGCGAGGGCAACGAGAATCGAACGCATGAGAATTACCTTGCGGATTTGGAGAGGGCGTGGGATCGGCTTGGTCTCCAACAAATGAGGCGGAAATGGGCTCACTTGTCGGGCACATTTTACAGCGACCTCAGGAAATGCGGCCTTTGTGGTGGACAGGCAGACCTGATTCTGCTATCAGCCGCCCAACAATTCGCGGTGTCAGTCATCGCGGAGGCTTCGTGGCTATTGCCGCGGCCTTGAGATTTCGAACACGAACGACAGGATCACAAGTGCAGGTACTCGTCCGCGACAACAATGTTGACCAGGCGCTTCGCGCGCTTAAGAAGAAAATGCAGCGCGAAGGCATCTTCCGTGAAATGAAGATGCGCGGTCACTACGAGAAGCCGTCGGAAAAGCGTGCTCGCGAGAAGGCAGAAGCCGTCCGCCGCGCCCGCAAGCTGGCCCGCAAGCGCGCTCAGCGCGAAGGCCTGCTGCCCAGCACGCCGCGCCCGGCAGCCGCTGCTGGCGCCGGTGCTGGTGCACGTCCGGCACGTTGATCTGCCAATCTTTGGTCCTTTTCGAAGGATAACGACGAGGTGGGGCGACTAAAAATCGCCGCCACCTTTTTGTTTTGTCCGGCTTGCCGCCGGACGCAGCGCCCACTGCCCGGAGCGCGCAAGCGAGGACACGCAGCGATGAATGCAGTCATGAGCAACCGCACCTCACTGCTGCGCGGCGGCGCCATGACGGCCCTCATGCTTGTCGCGATGACTGTCGCCGGCTGCCAGTCGGGCGGTCCGGCAGGCGAACTGACGCGCATCGACACGGCGCAAGGCTCGAGCGAGAACATCTCCTCGCTGAGCGCCGTGATCGCCAGCAATCCCAACGACCCTCAAGGCTACAACGTGCGCGGCTCGGCCTATGGCCGCAGCGGCAAGTACCGCGAGGCCCTGCAGGACTTCGACCGGGCGCTCCAGCTCAACCCGAATTTCTACCAGGCCTATTCCAACCGAGCGCTGATCTACCGCTTCATGGGCAACCAGCCGGCGGCACTCGCCGACTACAACAAGGCCATCCAACTCAACGCCTCCTACGACGCCGCCTATATCGGCCGCGGCAATCTCTACCGCAAAGCCGGCCGCTCGCAGGATGCCTTCAATGATTTCCAAAAGGCGATCGAGCTCGACACCACCGACCCGCGTGCCTACCACAATCGCGGCCTGATCTATCAGAGCCAGGGCCAGCACGCCTTTGCCATCGAGGATTTCTCGAAGGCGATCTCGCTCGCTCCGGATTCGGCCGAACCCTACAATGGCCGCGGGCTCTCCTACCTCGCTACCAGTGACGACGAAAACGCTTTCGCCGACTTCAACATGGCGATCAAGCTCGACGGCAAGATCGCCGAGAGCTGGGCAAACCAGGCGCTGATCTATGAGCGCCGGGGCGACAAGGCCAAGGCCGCCAAAGCCTACGCCGAAGCGGTCCGCCTCGACCCGAACTACAAGCCGGCCGTCGACGGCCTGGCGCGCACGCGCGGCGTCTGATCCCCGGAGTTCCACGCGTCCTTGGACGCACACCTGGCGCTACAATATTTCTTAACCCGTGCGTGGTCCTATCCGACAACCGATCCAGACTTTCGGATCACGCACCAGCGTCAGGCCTCGCCGTGAACTGCCTCGTTGTCCTGTCGCATCCGCTGCCCGAAAGCCTCAACAGGCATTTTGCCGATATCGTTTTCGATGAACTCACCCGTGCTGGCCACAAGGTGACGCTGCTCGACCTCTATGCCAACGGTTTCGATCCGCGGCTCAGCACGGCCGAGCGCGGCTCGTATTATGGCGAGCGCTTCGAGGCTGGGGCCTTGATGAGCCACGCCGCGGCACTTCGCGAGGCGGAAGTGCTTGTCTTGGTCTTTCCGACGTGGTGGTTCGGCTTGCCGGCGATACTGAAGGGCTGGGTCGACCGCGTGTTTTCCCCAGGCATTGCCTTCGACCATGCCAAGGACTTGGGCACGATCAGGCCGCTCCTCTACAAGCTCCGCCATGTCGTTGCCGTCACCACGCTTGGCAGCCCGTGGTGGGTCGACCGGCTGGTCATGCGCCGCCCCGTTCGCCGCATCCTGAAATGGGGTTTGTTCAGGGCCTGCGCGCCCAAGGCACGCTTTGCGATGTTGTCTTTCTACGCAGCCGAAGAGTCTCCCGTGGCTCGGGTCGAGCGATTTGCTGGCACTATTCGCCGGCAATTGCGCAAGATCAAATAGGCTGGACCTGCTGTGCAACCTGTTCGCTCGACCAGACCAGCCTAGGCTTAGCTTGGGCGAGCCCGACTGTGCGTCAAGCAACACGCACAGGCCAATCACCAATGGGTTGGCGCATCACTCAAGTTCGCCATCCGGCAAGACCACATAGATCAGCACGGCGAGGATCGTCATGTAGAATTGGAAGGCGCCTTCCTGGCCGTTCCAGTCTGATGACTGCCACATGGAAAACCATTCACCGCCGACCACCATGAAGCCGAGGAACCAGACCATGAAGCCGACGCAGGCAGCGCCATGCACCCAGTTCTTTGCCGTGTTGAAACTGGCGGCCGTGCCATTCCGCGCCCGGAACATGGCCAGCGTGCTCAGCGCAAACAACACGAAAACCACTGCTTCACCTGCGATGATGAACCAGTAGCCGAGATGCCAAAGCGTTTCCGTGGTGATGGCACGGTACATCAAGGC